>NZ_JBSGGK010000014.1:28719-108839 GCF_053603855.1 Monashia sp. NPDC004114
CGGGTGGCCGACAACCCCCGTCGAGTGGCCTGGT
Organism: Monashia sp. NPDC004114; assembly: GCF_053603855.1. Lineage (NCBI taxonomy): Bacteria > Bacillati > Actinomycetota > Actinomycetes > Micrococcales > Intrasporangiaceae > Intrasporangium > Monashia sp. NPDC004114. The sequence goes on from NZ_JBSGGK010000014.1 coordinate 28,754, forward strand.
CGTCTCAGGCTGGGCGGGTTTCAGTCGGGGCGCAGCGGCCACTCGAGTGGGGGCACGACTGCCTCGGGTGGCCGACAACCCCCGTCGAGTGGCCTGGTCGTCTCAGGCTGGGCGGGTTTCAGTCGGGGCGCAGCGGCCACTCGAGTGGGGGCACGACTGGCCTCGGGTGCCGACAACCCCCGTCGAGTGGCCCCGTCGTCTCGCGGCCGGATTGGACGCTCAGCCGAACTGCCAGGACCGCTTCGACAGGCCGAACCAGAAGCCCTCGATGACGCTCTTGTTGTCGAGGCCGCCGGACTCGTATGCCGCTCCCAAGGTGACGAACAGCGGCGCGAAGTGCTCGGTCCTAGGGTGCGCCTCGTGGGCGGCGGGAGCCTTGGCGAGGAAGTCCAGCAGGCTGTCCACGTCCTGCGCGGCCATGGCCTCGCGCGCCCACTGGTCGAACTCCTGGCTGGCCTGGGGTGGGGTGCCGTCGGCACCGCCGTACGGGTTGAACCACCGCAGGTTGTGCGTCGTGAAGCCCGAGCCGACGATCATCGTGCCCTGGTCGCGCAGGGGGGCCAGGCGCCGGCCGATCTCGAACAGGCCGCGGGGGTCGAGCGTCGGCATCGACATCTGCAGCACCGGGATGTCGGCCTCGGGGAACATCTCCTTGAGCGGCACGTAGGCGCCGTGGTCGAGCCCGCGGGCCTCGTCGCGGTGGACCTCGTGGCCCGGCCAGGTGAGCAGCGTGGTCACCTCGTCGGCGAGGGCCGGCGCGGCGGGGGCGTTGTAGGTGACCTCGTAGTACTTCTGCGGGAAGCCCCAGAAGTCGTAGGTCAGGGGAGCGCCGGTCGTCGTGCCGAGGGTCGTCGGCGCGTCCTCCCAGTGGGCCGAGACCATCAGGACGTTCTGCGGCTTCTGCAGGTCGGACGACCAGTCGGCGAGCTCGGCCGTCCAGCGCTCGTCGTCGGCGAGGGGCGGTGCGCCGTGGCTGAGGTAGATGACGGGAGCGGCGGTCATGAGCGTCCTTCCAAAGTGATTGAACACTAAATTATCACGACTCAAGCTCGTCGCGCTGACCGTATGCCGGGAGTCTGGGGCCGGCTGCCGGCGTCGCATCGTGCGTCAGGTCGCCCCTCGTGTCCCGCCGGTGCTGCCATCACGACGAGTCCGGCGACCTGAAACGCGACGCGAGGCGAACAACGGGGGCGGCGTCAGCGGTCGCTGGCTTTCGAGTCCTGCGACCGGGTCGATCACCGCCGCCCGTGCCCCATCAAGCTCGGCTGCGGTCGTGGTCGGTGGCGGGCAGCTGATCGTTGTCCTAAACTCGGGCATAGGAGGCGTTCCTCCTGTCAGCCTTAGGCCCCTCTACGGAGGGGCCTTCGTGCGCCTGGCTCACCTCGGCCGGGGCCACCAACATCCATCGTGCACGATGGTGGGCTCGAGGCGTGCCCAAAGTCTCTCGTTAGCGTGCTTCGCGCGCGCGTCGGTCTCCTTGTGGGTGGCCCTGCGGCGTGCCAGGTAGGCCACCAGGTCGGCCGTCTGGAGGAGGCGGCTCGCGTGGCTTGGGGCGAAGTGAAGCGAGTCGACGATGCGCGTGATCTGTCGGCTCCGGTAGCCCCAGGTCCTCGAGCGTTGGTAGTGCCAAAGGTCACGGCGATACTGATCCTGGTCGTCGACCTCATCGGCGATGAGCAACGCCCGCTCGTTGCGGGACTCGGCGTGCTCGTCCACACGTTCCACGAGGTGGGTCATGACGATGCTGTGTGGATGGTCGTGTCCATGAGGGTGGCGAGCGTCGAGCCCCGGGATGTCGACGGACCTGACGACGACCTTGACCTCGTGATCGGCGACGGCTTGGACGGCCTTGTTGTACACGCCGATGCGAGCCCGAACCCTGGACGCCAAGGGTGCCCAGTCGCCCTTGCCGGCGACCAGGTCGTATCCGTGAAGCTCTGCGTCGGGACTCAGGTCGTCATGAGCGGACGCGGTGTCAGCCACGATCCTGTCCAACGTGCGTGTCAGCGACCGCGCCTGGCGCTCGTCGACGAGGGTTGCCGCGATGAAGTAGCGCTCCTTCGTGTACGACTCGTCCACATATGTCAGGAGCACGACCGGAGGCTACCTGCGCGGCGGCGCAGCTGCTGCGACCTAGCCCGACGGCATACCAGATCTGCTGCCGGAACCCGCCGAAAACGGGATCCTGGAATGCGTCCTTGATGGAGCCTGTTACGGTCAGGGCGCGTCCACGTCGGAGCAGCGACGAATCCGCTGCACGTGAGACCGGGAAGTTGAAGGTGTGTTCATGGCCGCAGGAAAGGGCCGCAAGCTCGTCATCGTCGAGTCGCCTGCGAAGGCGAAGACGATCGCCGGGTACCTCGGTGGGGACTTCGAGGTGGAGGCGTCGGTCGGGCACATCCGCGACCTGCCCAACCCGTCCGAGCTGCCCGCTGACATGAAGAAGGGCCCGTTCGGCAAGTTCGCCGTCGACGTCGACCACGGCTTCGAGCCGTACTACGTCGTCGACACCGACAAGAAGAAGAAGGTCGCCGAGCTCAGGCGCCTGCTCAAGGACTCCAGCGAGCTCTACCTCGCCACCGATGAGGACCGCGAGGGCGAGGCCATCGCCTGGCACCTGCTCGAGGCGCTCCAGCCGCGCGTCCCGGTCAAGCGGATGGTCTTCCACGAGATCACGCGTGAGGCGATCCAGCGGGCCGTCAACGACACCCGCGAGCTCGACACCCGCCTCGTCGACGCCCAGGAGACCCGCCGCATCCTCGACCGCCTCTACGGCTACGAGGTCAGCCCGGTCCTGTGGCGCAAGGTCCGCCAAGGCCTGTCGGCCGGACGCGTCCAGTCGGTCGCGACGCGCATGGTCGTCGAGCGCGAGCGCGAGCGGATGGCCTTCGTCAAAGCGTCCTACTGGGACGTCGTGGGCGACTTCACGCCCGGCGCGGCCGCGCAGCAGTTCACCGCCCGGCTCTCGTCGGTCGACGGTGCCCGGGTCGCCACAGGACGTGACTTCTCCGACGGCGGCGCCCTCACCGGGAAGGGGGTCGTCCACCTCGACGAAGGGCTCGCCACGCGGATCGCGGAGGCGTGCCTGCCCCAGACTGCCCGGGTCTCCGACGTGCAGGAGAAGCCGTACACCCGACGCCCGTCGGCGCCGTTCACCACCTCGACGCTCCAGCAGGAGGCGTCGCGCAAGCTGCGCATGTCGTCCAAGAACGCGATGCGGGTGGCCCAGCGGCTGTACGAGAACGGCTACATCACCTACATGCGTACCGACAGCACCACACTGTCGGACGCCGCCCTGACCGCGGCGCGCAGCCAGGCCCGGGACATGTACGGCGCGGAGTACGTCCCCGACAGCCCGCGCCGCTACGAGAAGAAGGTCAAGAACGCCCAGGAGGCGCACGAGGCGATCCGCCCTGCCGGCGACCGTTTCCGCTCCCCGGCCCAGGTCGCCGGTGAGCTGCGCGGCGAGGAGTTCGCCCTCTACGAGCTGATCTGGAAGCGGACCGTCGCCTCCCAGATGGCCGACGCCCGAGGGTCGACCGCGACCGTCAAGCTCGTCGTCGACACCGCCGTCGAGGGGGCGCAGCAGGTCGAGTTCAGCGCGAGCGGCACCGTCATCACGTTCAAGGGGTTCCTCGCGGCATACGAGGAGGGCCGGGACGACGAGGCCACCGCGCGCGCGGAGGCCGCCGAGGAGGAGCGGCGCCTGCCGAAGCTCTCCGCGGGGGTCTCGCTCGAGGTCCTGCGCGCCGAGGCCGACGGCCACGAGACGACACCTCCGGCTCGCTACACCGAGGCAACGCTCGTCAAGGCGATGGAGGAGCGCGGCATCGGGCGTCCGTCGACGTATGCCGCCACCATCGGCACCATCCAGGACCGCGGTTACGTGTTCACCAAGGGCCAGGCGCTGGTGCCCACCTGGCTCGCGTTCGCCGTGACCCGCCTGCTGGAGGAGCACTTCACCGAGCTCGTCGACTACGAGTTCACGGCCTCGATGGAGGAGGACCTCGACCGCATCGCCAACGGCGACGAGGGGCGCGTCGACTGGCTGAAGCGGTTCTACTTCGGCGACGAGGCGACCTCCGGCGAGGGCCTGAAGCACCTCGTCGACGACCTCGGCGAGATCGACGCCAAGGAGATCTCGACGATCCCGCTCGGCGACGGCATGGTCGTCCGCGTGGGCCGCTACGGGCCCTACGTGGAGGAGGTCGCTCCGACCGGGGTGAACCTCGAGACCGGTGAGATCCCTGACGACGCAACGGTTTCCGCCACTCCGCGCCGGGCGACGATCACCGACGACGTCGCGCCGGACGAGATGACGCCCGAGCGCGCTCGGGAGCTGCTCGACGTCGCCGCCGACGACGGACGCGTCCTCGGGCAGGACCCCGCGACCGGTCGCGACATCGTCGCCAAGGCGGGCCGCTACGGTCCCTACATCACCGAGGTCATCGAGGAGGGGCCGACCCAGAACGGCTCGGGCACGCGGAAGGCCGCCAAGGCCAAGCCGCGCACCGCGTCCCTGTTCAAGGACATGGAGCTCGCGTCGATCGACCTCGACACGGCACTCAAGCTGCTCAGCCTGCCCCGGGTCGTCGGCAAGGACGCCGAGGGCGTCGAGATCACCGCACAGAACGGCCGCTACGGCCCGTACCTCAAGCGCGGCACCGACTCTCGCTCGCTGGTCACCGAGCAGCAGCTCTTCGACATCACGCTCGAGGAGGCACTCGCGATCTATGCGCAGCCCAAGCAGCGTGGCCGGGCTGCGGCCGCGGCCCCGCTCAAGGAGCTGGGCACCGACCCGGTGAGCGGCAAGCCGGTCGTGGTCAAGGACGGCCGGTTCGGGCCGTATGTCACCGACGGCGACACGAACGCGACGCTCCGCAAGGACGACGACCCGGCCGAGATCACGCCCGAGCGCGGGTTCGAGCTGCTCGCAGAGAAGCGCGCCAAGGGCCCGACGACCCGCAAGCGGGCCGTCAAGAAGACGGCCAAGCGCACGACGAAGCGGACCGCAAAGAAGGCCTAGCGACGCCGCCCGCTGCGGTTCGATGTGTTCCCGCGCGCTATGTCGCGCGGGATTACATCGACCCGCGGTTGGGGGCGCTGCGGCACGTGGCCCAGTCGGTATGCCGGGAAGTGGCCCTCCCCGAGCCCCGTGCCGTCCCGGTACCGTCACGTCATGCTGACGATCGGCCCGCTGGGCGAGGACGACCACGACCGGTGGGAGAGGCTGTTCCGCGCGTACATCGCCTTCTACGAGCGCGAGCTCGAGCAGGCGGCATACGACCGTGCCTGGCGTGAGTTCCGTTCTGACACAACGATGCACGCGCTCGGGGCGTGGCTGGACGGCACTCTCGTCGGGATCACCCACTTCCTCGTGCACCCGAGCACGAGCGAGCCGGACCTCTGCTATCTGGAGGACCTGTTCACGGCGCCCGAGGCGCGCCGGCACGGGGTAGGACAGGCCCTCATCGAGGCCGTGCGGGACTGGGCGCGCGCCCATGACTGCGGCAGCGTCTACTGGCAGACGCATCGCGACAATGCCACGGCCAGAAAGCTTTACGACGCCGTGGCGGAGCACCACGGCTTCGTCGTGTACACGCTGCCGGTGTAAGTCGGGCGGGCTGTCCGAGGCGGATGAGAAGGTGGGCGCATGGCAACACTTGTCTTCGTCCATGCCCACCCCGACGACGAGGCCTCCCAGACGGCCGGCTCCATGGCTCGCGCCGTCAAGGAGGGCCACCGGGTGGTGCTCGTCGTCGCGACCAACGGTGACCACGGGGACTCGCCGGACGACCTCGCCGCGGGGGAGACCGTGGTCGACCGGCGTCGCGCCGAGGCCATGGCATCCAACGCCGCCATCGGCACGCATCGCGTCGAGTTCCTGGGGTATGCGGACTCCGGAATGACCGGATGGGCGCAGAACGACCACGAGGCGAGCTTCATGCAGGTCGACACCGAGGCGGCGGCCGAGCGGCTCGCGGAGGTGCTGCGCGGTGAGGCCGCCGACATCGTCGTGGGCTACGACTGGCACGGCGGCTACGGCCATCCCGACCATGTCAAGGTTCATGCCGTGGCACGGCGGGCGGCCGAGCTGGCCGGGACGCCGCGCTACCTCGAGGTGACGATGAACCGCGACGCGATCATCCGGGCGCACGATGCCGCGGTTGCCGCCGGCGCCGACGTCAGCGAGTGGGACCCGCGCGCCCCGATGGACGACGGCAACCCGCTGGGGAGCCTCGAGAGCGAGCTGCACTGGGCGTGCGACGTCAGCGACTTCATCGAGGTCAAGCGGGAGGCCCTTCAGGCCCACGCCAGCCAGTCCGACGCCCAGGGCATGCTCGCCATGCCCGTCGAGATGTTCGCCCAGGCCTTCGGCTGGGAGCACTTCATCGAGCCGGCGCGGCCCGAGGGGATGGTCGTGGGGTGGTTCCTCGACGCCGCAGCGGTCGGGTAGGTTACTGGCGGTAACCAAGAGTCCCTCGCCCTGGGAAGGGGTCCGCGATGTCCGACATCGACTTCACCACAGCCACGCCCGAGCAGCTGGCGTCCGTCGAGCCGGCCGAGTTCATCCAGACCGTGAAGGCCATGTCCGACAAGGATGTCAAGGCAGTCATGGACAGCGGCAACCGCGAGGCGATCATCGCGGCGATCTTCGGCCGGATGCCCGAGCTGTTCCGGCCCGACCGCGCCGGGTCGACCCGGGCGACGACGCACTGGAGCATCACCGGCCGCCCCGACGGCGGCGCCGACGAGTGGACCGTGGCCTTCGCTGACGGGCAGTGCACCGTGGCACCGGGCCACGAGGGGGAGGCGACGCTCAGCCTGGCGATGGGCCCGGTCGACTTCACCAAGGTCATCACCAAGAGCGGCAACCCGGTCATGATGTTCATGACCGGCAAGATCAAGGCAAAGGGCGACCTCGGGCTCGCCGCCAACATCGGCAACTACTTCGACCTGCCCAAGGCCTGACGAGGTGGTCGAGTTCTCGCTCGCGCTCGACGACGACCAGGTCGAGCTGCGCGACTGGGTGCACGGCTTCGCTGCCGACGTCGTGCGCCCGGCGGCCGCCGAGTGGGACGCCCGCGAGGAGACTCCCTGGCCGATCATCCAGGAGGCCGCGAAGGCCGGCCTCTACGGCTTCGAGTTCCTGGCCCAGCTGTGGGCCGATCCCACCGGCTTGTCGATCAACCTTGCCAACGAGGAGCTCTTCTGGGGCGACGCCGGCATCGGCATGTCGATCTTCGGCACCACCCTGGCCGTCGCCGCGATCTACGGGTCGGGCACGCCGGACCAGCTCGTCGAGTGGGTGCCCCAGTGCTTCGGGGATGCCGACGATCCCAAGGTGGCGGCCTTCGCCACGACCGAGCCCCAGGCCGGGTCCGACGTCGCTGCGATGCGCACCCGGGCGCGCTATGACGAGGCGCGCGACGAGTGGGTGCTCACCGGGCAGAAGGCGTTCATCACCAACGGCGGGATCGCCGGCGTCCATGTCGTCACGGCCGTGGTCGACCCCGACCTCGGCTCCCGGGGGCAGGCTGCCTTCGTGGTGCCGCCCGACACCCCGGGGCTCGTTGCAGGCAAGAAGCTGCGCAAGCACGGGCTGCGCGCATCACACACCGCTGACGTCTTCCTCGACCACGTCCGGGTGCCGGGCTCCTGCCTGCTCGGCGACAAGGAACGGCTCGACGAACGCCTCGCCCGGGCCCGCGAGGGGCAGACCTCCAGCACCCAGGCCGCGATGCGCACCTTCGAGCTCACCCGGCCTTCGGTCGGTGCCCAGGCCCTCGGGATCGCGCGAGCGGCATACGAGTACGCCCTGGACTATGCGAAGGATCGCGTCGCCTTCGGACGGCCGATCATCGAGAACCAGGCCATCGCCTTCTCGCTGGCCGACATGCGCACCGAGATCGACGCCGCGCGGCTGCTCGTCTGGCGCGCCGCGTGGATGGGGCGCACCAACCGGCCGTTCCTCGCGGCCGAAGGGTCGATGAGCAAGCTCAAGGCGGGGGAGGTGGCCGTGGCGGTCACCGACCGGGCGCTGCAGATCCTCGGTGGCGCCGGGTACGTTGCCGACCACCCCGTCGAGCGGTGGTCCCGAGACGCGAAGGTCTACACGATCTTCGAGGGGACCTCCGAGATCCAGCGTCTCGTGATCGCGCGGGCGATCAGCGGCCACCGCATCCAGTAGCCGGCCCACCGGGGCTCCGTCTTGGTCGAGTGGGCGCTCCGTCCCACGCGTGACGCCGCGGCGGCCCCGCCCGTCGTGTGAGAGGTGGGGCCGGGCGCCCACTCGACCGGGGCTTGCGGCCGCCCGGCGGGTGGCCGGGACGGGCGGTGTATGCCGGTCGGGGCTCCGTCTTGGTCGAGTGGGCGCTCCGTCCCACGCGTTACGCCGCGGCGGCCCCGCCCGTCGTGTGACAGGTGGGGCCGGGCGCCCACTCGACCCGGAACGGGTGGGACGGAGCGCTCACTCGTCAGGAGGGATCCGCCGGGGTCAAGCCAGGGTGGCCACGATGTCGTTGAACGTCTGGCTCGGGCGCATGACGTCGGCAACCTTCGCGGGGTCGGGGCGGTAGTAGCCGCCGAGGTCGACGGGGTGACCCTGCGCGCCGACCAGCTCGCCCGCGATGGTCGCCTCGTTGTCGCGCAGCGCCGTGGCCACATCAGTGAACGCGGCCGCGAGGTCGGCGTCGTCGGACTGGCCCGCCAGCTCCTGTGCCCAGTAGAGCGCGAGGTAGAAGTGGCTGCCGCGGTTGTCGATCTGGCCGACCCGGCGGGCGGGCGACTTGTTCTCGTCGAGCAGCCGGCCGGTCGCACGGTCGAGCGTGTCGGCGAGCACCTGGGAGCGCTTGTTGCCGGTGACGCCGGCATAGTGCTCGAAGCTCACGGCCAGGGCGAGGAACTCGCCGAGGCTGTCCCAGCGCAGGTAGTTCTCCTGGACCAGCTGCTGCACGTGCTTCGGCGCGGAGCCGCCGGCACCGGTCTCGAAGAGGCCGCCGCCGTTGATGAGCGGCACGACCGAGAGCATCTTGGCGGACGTACCGAGCTCGAGGATCGGGAACAGGTCGGTCAGGTAGTCGCGCAGGACGTTGCCGGTCACCGAGATGGTGTCCTCGCCCTTGCGGATCCGGCCGAGGGAGAAGGCGATCGCGTCGGTCGGCTTCATGATCTCGATCGTGAGGCCGTCGGTGTCGTGGTCCGCAAGGTACTCGGTGACCTTGGCGATGAGGTTCGCGTCGTGGGCCCGGTCGGCGTCGAGCCAGAACACGGCCGGCGAGCCGGTCGCGCGGGCGCGCGTTACCGCGAGCTTGACCCAGTCACGGATCGGGATGTCCTTGGTCTGGCAGGCGCGCCAGATATCGCCCTGCGACACCTCGTGCTCCAGGAGCGCGGCACCCGAACCGTCGACGACGCGCACCACGCCGTCGGCTGCGATCTCGAACGTCTTGTCGTGGCTGCCGTACTCCTCGGCGGCCTGCGCCATGAGCCCGACGTTCGGCACCGAGCCCATCGTCGCCGGGTCGAAGGCGCCGTTGGCGCGGCAGTCGTCGATGACGACCTGGTAGATGCCGGCGTACGAGCTGTCGGGGAGCACCGCGAGGGTGTCCTCCTCGTTGCCCTCGGCGTTCCACATGTGGCCCGAGGTGCGGATCATCGCGGGCATCGACGCGTCGACGATCACGTCGCTCGGGACGTGCAGGTTGGTGATGCCGCGATTGCTGTCGACCATCGCGATGGCCGGCCCGTCGGCGAAGGCCCGCTTGACCGCATCCTCGACCGCCGCGCGCTTATCGGCGGGCAGGCTCTCCACGGCCTTGAGCACGGCACCGAGCCCGTCGTTGGGGGAGGCGCCGACGGACGCCAGCTCGGCGGCATACGTCGTGAACACCTCAGGGAAGAAGGCGCGCACCGCGTGCCCGAAGATGATCGGGTCGGAGACCTTCATCATCGTCGCCTTGAGGTGCACCGAGAACAGGACGTCCTCCGCCTTGGCGCGCGCGACCTGTGCGGACAGGAAGTCCCGCAGCTTCGCGACGTTCATGAAGGTGGCGTCGACGACCTCGCCCGCGAGCACCGGGATCGACTCCTTGAGCACCGTCGTCGTGCCGTCGGCGGCGACGTGCTCGACGCGCAGCGTGTCGTCGGCGGCGATGACGACGGACTTCTCGTTGTGGCGGAAATCGTCCTGGCCCATCGTGGCGACGTTGGTCTTGGACTCGGCGCTCCACGCACCCATGGAGTGCGGATGCCGGCGCGCATAGCTCTTGACCGACGCGGGTGCGCGGCGATCCGAGTTGCCTTCGCGCAGAACGGGGTTCACCGCGGACCCCTTGACCTTGTCGTATGCCGCCCGGGCCGCCTTCTCGTCGTCCGTGGCGGGGTTGTCGGGATAGTCGGGCAGCGCGAAACCGGCCGCCTGGAGCTCGACGATCGCGGCCTTGAGCTGCGGGATGGATGCCGAGATGTTGGGCAGCTTGATGATGTTGGCCTCGGGCGTCTTGGCCAGCTGGCCGAGCTCGGCGAGCGCGTCGTGGCCCACGCCGGATGCCTGCTGCTCAGCCGTGAGCGCGTCGGGGAACGCGGCGAGGATGCGCCCGGCGAGCGAGATGTCGCGCGTCTCCACGTCGACGTCGGCCTGCCTGGCGAACGCCGAGACGATCGGCAGCAGCGACGCCGTGGCCAGGGCGGGCGCCTCGTCGGTGTGCGTGTAGATGATCTTCGAGTCCAACGCGGGTGCTCCGTTCGGTTGCGAGACGTCCGGAGCCACGGAGGCTCCGGCGGCGATCCTCAATAAATCTTGATGTCAAGATATCGGATGCGTCGCGGCGAGGGGTAGCGCCCTGCCCATCCTGCCCGCGTGACCTTGGTCGCGCCAGCGTGCCGACCACCCCGCGCCGCGTCCGGTAACAGCGCGGGGGTGCTCGGCTGTGCGACCTCAGGAGGCCGCGGCAGGCACGAACCCGACGATGACCGACTCGGGCGACGGCCGGTGCCCGACGCGCTCGAACGCCGGGAAGAGGCGCTCCGCGGCGAACCGGTCGGCATCTGCCTGCGAGTCCCAGATGTCGATGGTGCACAGGGCGCCGTCGACGAAGTTCCAGTAGTGCGCCTGCTGTCCCGAGATCGGCGCCGTGCCGAGCTCGAGCACGGTCTGGTCGTAGAGGTCGGGCGTGACGCCCGGGGACTTGGTGTAGACGACGTAGGTCATGGTTCCCTCCTCGGTGGTGCCGGCCCTCGTGGACCGGTCACGACCGACGCTATGAAGCGCAGCGTGGTGCCGCGTCCGTCGATCTGCTCATCCCTGCTACTCAGATCTCGACCCGCACTACTCACCGATCACCGCAGATCGCCGGTCGCGGCCCACACGGCGATCTGCGACCGGTTGGTGAAGCCCAGCTTGGTCAGGATGTGCTGGACGTGGTTGGCGGCGGTCCGCTCCGAGAGCACCAGGCAGGCCGCGATCTCGCGGTTGCTGAGGCCCTGCGCCACCAGGGCGGCGACCTCCCGCTCGCGCACGGTGAGCGGCTCGGACGGGGCCACGCGCATCCCGCGGATCCGGGTCAGCCACGGCGTCATCGCGAGCCTGCGTGCGGTCGGAGCCGCCTCGGCGAGCAGCGCGTCCGCCTCGCCGCGCCGGCCTTGGGACGACCTCACCGAGGCCAGCTCGACCGTCGCCTCCACCTCGAACCCCGGGGCGCCGGTCCTGCGCGCGACGAGCCGGGCGACGTCCAGGTCGGTCGCGGCTGCGTCGAGGTCGCCGAGGGTCGCCTCAGACCGGCCGAGGGCGAGCTCGACCGGGCCGAAGTAGCTCGCATTCCCGGCGCCGCCCACCACGTGCTGGCCACGCCACGGGCGGAGCTGGTCCACGAACCACGCAAGGTCCTCGCGCGCGCCCAGCGCGATGGCCACGCGCGAGCCGACCGCGAGGCACGAGAGGACGAAGTACGGCGGGATGTGCCACGAGGCCGGCGGGCCGAGCCGCCGGTAGAGCTCGCCCGCGCGGTCGACCTCACCCTCGTCAGCGAGCGCGAAGGCCGGCCCGAGGAGGGCGAAGATCTCACCCCGGACGGTGTCGCGCTCGACCCCGAACTCGGGCGGTGGCGTCATCACCTCGGGCCGGTGCCCGATGTGGTGGCCCACGACGGTGGCGAGAGACATGTTGGCGCCGTACGCCCCCGGGTGCCCCTGCCGCTCGAGGACGGCGCGCGCCACGTCGCTGGTGGTCAGAGCCTCGTCGAACCGGCCGCGAGCCTGCGCGACCGCGGCCCGCGCCACGAGCAGGTGCCAGCGGGCCGTCGGCGTGGCGAGCGCATCGGCACAGGTCGCCAGGTGTCCCGTCTCCCGCTCGACCCCTGCCAGGTCCCCGTGCTGCCACAGGACGTCGAGCGCCCAGAGGTGTCCCCACATCTCGTCGCCCGGGCGCCGCTGCTGCTGACCGAGTGCGGTCATCCGCGAGGCAAGCTCGAGGCGCTCCACGGCATACCCGGGCGCGCTCAGGGCGAGCTGCCGAGCCCGTAGGGCGGCCGCGAGCGTCCCGGGGTCGTTCGTGGACTCCGCCACATCGAGAGCCTCTTGGGCCCGCGGCGCCGCGTCTTCCGGCCGGCCGATGTAGACCAGCGCGTCGGACAGCCGGGAGAGCATCCTCGCCCTCAGGGCGGGATCGCCGTCGGCCACGCCGCTGTCCAACGCCAGCCGGCACCAGTCGTGGCAGGCCCGGTCCCAGGCCCGCTCGCCGATCGGCTCGATGGTCAGGGCGGCCTGTGCGACGAGATCCGGCCGTCCGGCCGACTTCGCCAGGTCGACCGCCTTGGAGACTGCGGCGAAGCCCTCCTGCAGCCGGCCGGCAGTCAGGCTGGCCGACCCGAGCAGGATCCGCAGCTCGGCCTGCTCGGCGAGGTCGAGAGCGCCAGCACCTGAGGAGATCGCGAGGGAGTAGAGCCGCGCAGCCTCCTCGAAGGCCAGCGACCGCATCGCCTCGTCACCGGCGCGGCGGGACCAGTCGACAGCGGGACGTCGCTCACCGGTCACCGACACGGCGGCCCAGTGGCGGGCGATCTCGGCGACGTGGGAGCCGAGGTCGTCGCGGTGAAGATCCTCCAGCGCCTCGGCCGCCGCGCGGTGCAGGCCGACGGCCTGCTGAAGGGGAAGGGTGGCCTCAAGAGTCGAGCGCACGAGCCCGTGCCCGAACCGGAACCGGCCGGCGCCGAGGTGGACGAACAGCCCCGCCGAGACGGCCTCGTCCGCCGGTCCAAGGCAGGCGGCGGTCGGCCGGCGGAGCAAGCGCGCGGCCACGGTCAGCTCGAACTCGTCACCGAGCACCGACGCGGTGCGGACGAGCCGCTGAGTCTCCGCCCCAAGACGCGCGACACGCGCCTCGATCAACTCAGAAATATTGTGTCCCAATGGAATTCGACCGACCAAGGAAACGCCCATCCCGTTGGTGTCCCGGAGCGTTCCCGGCCCCTCGTGCTCACCGAGCAGTCGTCCGAGCTCGCGCAGGAAGAGCGGGTTGCCGCCGCTGGCCTGCTCGGCGGCGGCGACGACCTCTTCGGGAAGCGGAGACCCGGCGACAGAGGTGAGGATCTGCCTCGCCGCTACGCCCGTCACGCCCCGCAGCGTGACCCGCTCGGAGTCGGGCCCGGACGACAGCTCGGCGCCGAGGTGCGACCAACCGGTGCCCGGGGCGCCGGGCCGGCGCGTCACGCAGACGACGAGCCTCCCGTCCGGCGCGCTGCGCAGGACGTGCCGGAGGCCGAGCAGGGACGGTTCGTCGGCCCACTGGACGTCGTCGACGACGACCAGCGTCCCCGACTCGGAGCCGAGGCTCGTCACGAGAGACTCGAAGAGCGCGTACCTGTCGCCGGCGCCGGTCAGCGCCCCGCCGCGCGAGGCCCCGCCGGACAGGGCCTCGCCGAGCAACGCCCCGCCGAGCGAGGCCTCGCCGAGCAGCTGCCGCCACACCCAGAGCGGGGGTGCGCCGGCATCGTCGACGCAACTGGCCCAGCGGGTGCGGATCCCATCTCGGGCGCAGTCGTCGGCCATCCGGCGAGCCAAGGCGGTCTTGCCGATGCCGGCCTCGCCCTCCAGGGAGACGAGCACGGGTCGCCCGGTCGTCGCCGAGGCGACGACCTCACGGAGTCGGGCCAGCTCGACGTCACGGCCGACCAGGGCGGCGCCCACGGGTGAAGCGTAGGCCGGGTGCGGCCGCCCGGCGCCGCGTTTGGCAGGGCTCCCAGCGAACCCCCAGCGGCGCACGATGGGCGGCCCGTATGCCGTCCACAGCCGGAAGTGCGCCGGGGTGACCCAGCGGCCACGGAAAGTGCCGGCGGCGCCGGGATCGTGGCCTCCGTGCAGGCGTCACTAAGGTGTCCCGGTGAGCAACGCCGCACGAAGAGCACTCGACCGCCTCCTTGCCGACGCCCAGTCGAAGGGCCGTATGCCGTCCGTGGCAGCCGGGGTGGTCCGGGACGGGACACTCGTGTGGTCCGGCGCAGTCGGCACGCTCGACGGTCGCGCTGGCGGCGAGTCTGCAGACGCCGACACCCAGTACCGGATGGGTTCGATCACCAAGACGTTCGTCGCCGTCGCGGTCATGAGGCTGCGGGATGCCGGTCGGCTCGATCTCGACGACCGCTTCGAGGAGCACGTGCCGGGGTCCGCATTCGGCCGCGCGACCATCGCCCAGCTGCTGTCTCACGGAGCCGGCCTCCAGGCCGAGACGAACGGCCCGTGGTGGGAACGCACGCCTGGCGCCTCGTGGGCCGATCTCGTGGACTCGCCTGTGCAGCAACGGTTCCGAGCCGGACGCATGTTCCACTACACGAACGTCGGCTATGCCGCACTGGGCGAGCTCCTGGCTCGGGCGCACGGGTTGAACTGGTTCGAGGTGGTGCGCCGTGACCTGCTCGAGCCGCTCGGGATGAGCCGCACGACGACCCGTCCGACCGGCAAGGCAGCGCCGGGGCTCGCGGTGCACCCTTTCGCCGACGTGCTGCTGCCGGAGCCGGAGCACGACGCCGGGGCGATGGCGCCTGCCGGGCAGCTCTGGACAACGGTCTCGGACCTCGCCCGGTGGGCGGCCTTCGCCGGGGGCGACACCGGTGACGTGCTCTCGCGAGACACGCTGCGCGAGATGTTCGAGCCGCATGTGGTCAACGACAACCCGGGCACGGCTTGGGTCGGGGCACACGGGCTCGGCTGGCAGGTCTGGAACGTGGACGGCGTACGGTACGCGGGCCACGGCGGCTCGATGCCCGGCTTCATCGCCTCCTTGCGCGTCAACCAGGAGACCGGGGACGGCGTCGTCGCCTTCACCAACTCCACCACCGGGACCCTCGCGCCGCTGCCCATGAACCTGCTCGAGACCTACGTCAAGCACGAGCCCCCGCCGCCGCGGACCTGGCATGCGGCAGGGGATCCCGGCCTGCTCGACATCACCGGCATCTGGCACTGGGGACCAGCCGTCACCCTCGCCAAGGTGGTCGAAGGCCGGCTCGTCCTCGGTGAACCGGGCGCGGGGCGCGGGTCGAGGTTCGACCCCGTGGGGCCGGACGAGTGGGTGGGGCTCGATGGCTACTACACCGGTGAGCCGCTGCGCGTCGTGCGGCATACGGACGGCACGGTGTCGCACCTGGACCTCGCGTCGTTCCGCTTCACGCGGACGCCGTACGACCCACTCGCCGACGTCCCCGGCGGAGTCGACGAGCGCGGCTGGACCTAGCTCCGACCTCCGCCCCCCGCCCGCCCGCCCGCCCGGCGCCCACCTGCGCGCCCGCCCCGCCCGCCCGCCTGCGCGCGGGCCCTGGCTCGGCAACACACCGAGCAGTCGCAAACTTCGACGGGAATAACCCGCTGAGTTTGCGACTGCTCGGTGTGTTGCGGGTTGCGCGGCCGCCGGGACCGGAAGCCCTGCGCGGGCGCCGGGACCGGAAGCCCTGCGCGGCGCCGAGTAGATGGCGGCCGCCCTGCTGCGTCCCACCATCGTCAGCGGCCGCGGGCGTTTCAGGTCAGTCGTGGGACGGGCCGCTCACTCGACCTTCGTGGGTGAGCGCTGGGTCGGCTTTCGCGGCTGACCGCTGGATGAGCGCCTCGATGCCGTCGAGCAGCAGGCGCAGGCCCTTGTCGAACTCCACCTCGAAGAAGTCCTCGTCGTCATCGTCCAGGGCTTCCGGCCCAGCGGACGTGAGGCGCGGGAAGACGGCCGGGTCGATCAGCGCGCTCATCAGCGGCAGGTAGGAGGCTTGGGGGCTGTCCGGGTCCGCCGCCCCGACGAGCCCCATCTGCATCGACTGGCGCACGTGGTTCAGGCCCCAGCCGTCGATCGCGAGCATGGCCGAGAGCCGCTCCTCGTTCGTCAGGGGCGCGTCCTCGAGCGCCTCCAGTCCCGACTCCATCCAGGCGAGCATGTTCGGGGTCAGCGGCGGGCCGGCCTGGCGCGTCTCCGTGGTCCAGGGGTGGGCGAGCCGTCGAGAGGCGATCTCCTTGGCCCAGCTGGAGATCCGAGCGCGCCAGCCGTCCCCTGGTGGGAACTCCAGCGTGGGTGGGCCGTACGCGACATCGAGCATCACGGCATACAGCTCGTCCTTGCTGTCGACGTAGCGGTAGAGCGACATCGTGGTGAAGCCGATGGCGGTCGCGACGCTCTTCATCGACACCGCGTCGAGCCCGTCGGCGTCGGCGATGGCGGCGGCGGCAGCGCCGATCTCCTCGATGCTGCGGCCGGGCTTGGGCCCGCGTCGGCCCTCGGGCTCCTTGCCCCAGAGCAGCTGCAGGTAGCGCGGCAGGTCGGTCACGAGACGAAGTGTAGCCAACTGCTTGCGTGGTACGCAGATTAGGTCTACTTTCAGTGTGCGACATAAACACTATGCGTCATACGCAGATCTCGGAGGGCAGACCATGACTGTGCAACAGACCTCGACCCCGGCGCCCCCGCGCGCCGGCCGCCGCGAGTGGACCGCGCTCGCCGTGCTCACCCTGCCGCTGCTCATCGTGTCGATGGACGTGTCGGTGCTCTTCTTCGCCGTGCCGCACATTGCCGAGGCCCTGTCGCCGACCGCCACCCAGGTCCTGTGGATCTTCGACGTCTACGGCTTCGTCCTCGCTGGGCTCCTGCTGACGATGGGCAACCTCGCAGACCGCATCGGCCGGCGCCGGCTGCTGTTGATCGGCGCGACGGCGTTCGGGCTCGCGTCCGTCCTCGCGGCCTACGCGCCGACGGCCGAGTGGCTCATCGCCGCCCGCGCGCTCATGGGCGTCGGGGGAGCGACCCTCATGCCGAGCACCCTCGCCATCGTGCGCAACCTCTTCACCGACGAGGCCGAGCGGGCCAAGGCGGTCGGCATCTGGTCGGCCGTCATGGCCGGGGGCGTGGGCATCGGCCCCGTGATCAGCGGCATCCTCCTGGCCCACTTCTGGTGGGGCTCGGTCTTCCTCATCAACGTCCCCGTCATGGTCGCGCTGCTCGTTGTCGCACCACTGCTCCTGCCCGAGTCGCGAGCCGCCGCGAGCCGCGTCGACCTGGTCAGCTCGGCCCTCTCGCTGCTCGCGATCCTTCCGGTCATCCACGCGCTCAAGCAGTTTGCCGCCCACGGGTGGTCGCCGTGGCTTCTCGCGTATGCCGCTGTCGGCGTGTGCGCGGGAGTGGCCTTCGTGCGCCGCCAGTCACGAGTGCCCTCGCCGATGGTCGACCTCGGGCTCTTCCGCAACCGTGGCTTCGGGGGATCGATCGCGGTCCAGATGATCGGGATGTTCGGCGTCATGGGCAACGCGATCCTCATGACGCAGTACCTCCAGTCGGTGCTTGGCTACTCCGCGCTCGCCGCTGCTCTGTGGAGCCTGCTCCCGTCGGTGCTCGTCGGTGCCGCCGCGCCGACCGCGGCCGCGATCTCGCAGAAGGTGGGACGGCCGATCGTGATGGCAGTCGGGTTCGTTGTCGCCGCAGTCGGATTCGCGGGGATGTGGCTCGCCCACGCCAACTCGTCGATCGCACCCGCACTGGTCGCATCGGCCTTCATCGCGATGGGTCTCGTGTCGGTCGCCACCCTGGTCACCGAGTACGCCATCGGCGTCGCACCTGCCGAGCGGGCGGGGTCAGTCTCCGCGCTGGTCGAGACCGCCGGCGAGCTCGGCGGGGCGCTCGGCATGGCGGTCCTCGGCAGCATCATCGGCGCCGTGTATGCCGCCCGCATCGACACGCTCCTCCCGGCCGGACTGCCCGCCTCCGTCGAGTCCGCCGTCTCCGAGACCCTGGGTCAGGCGGTCGTGGTGGCCGGGCAGGTCGGGGGCACCCAGGGCCAAGCAGTGCTGGACGCGGCCCGGACGGCATACGTCGACGGGATGCACTCGACCGACCTCGTGGCGTGCGCGGTGCTCCTCGTCGGTGCGGTGGTCGCGTTGGCCACGCTGCCGGGAGTCAGCCGCGGAGCCGGACGGACAGGCACGTCACGCAGCCCTCGAGCTTCTCGAACTCGGAGATGTCGACGACGGTGACGTCGTTGCCGCGGCTCTCGAGCAGCCGTGCCGTGCGTGGGGCCGCGGCCGACATGAGGACCGACATCCCGCCGAGCAGGACGACGTGCGCGCCCGCCTCCTCGGGCACCGGCACGAACCGGTCCCAGACGGTCGGGTCGTCGACGAGCGGCGGAAAACCGATGATGCTGCCGTCGGGCAGGGCGGTCACAGCCGACTTGAGGTGCAGCACCTTGCTGACCGGGACGGGCACGACCTCCACCCGGTGGCCCGTCAGTGCGGCTCGGAGCTGCTCGGCGCCGGCGAGGTTGGTGCGCCCGCCGACCCCGACCCACACCCAGCGGCCGTGCTTGAGCACGTCGCCACCATCGAGCGTGCCTGGCTCCTCGATGGCCCTGACGCGGTACCCCTGAGACTCGACCGACTCGCGGATCCCCGCCTGCTCGCCGCGGCGCTCCGGTGCCCCGGACCGGCAGAGCACTGCGACGTCGCCATGCACGACGACCTGGTCCTCGATGAAGACCCCGTCGGGGCAGTCGTCGACCGGCGGGGCCTGTACCACCGACCAGCCGCGGCGCCGGAGCACGTCGCAGTACTCCTGCCACTGGCGCAGCGCGAGATCGGGGTCGACCTGGCCGGAGCGCTCGATGTGGGTGACGATCCCGTCGGCCAGACGGGGCGAGGGTCGGCGGACGAGCGCGAGGCGACGATGCACGCGGACAGCCTAGGGGCGCGGGTGCGAGGCAGCAGGGTTGTGGTCCGCTCCATCTGCGTTGGTCCATGTGGCGGAGCGACGCAGATGGAGCGGACCACACCGTGTCCCGCGCCACGGGCCTGCGCTGGACGGGGAGCGTTCCTGCGCCACACGGCATACCGTCGTCATGGGGCTTGACCCTCACGCGACGTGAGGCGCCACGCTCGTGTCATGACCGGAAGGACGCAGGAGATGACCACCTGGACGGTGGGGCAGGTCGCCGACCTCTTCGGCGTAACGGTGCGCACGCTGCACCACTACGACGAGATCGGCCTGCTCAACCCGAGCGAGCGCTCGCAGGCGGGCTACCGCCTCTACACCGACGAGGACCTCACCCGGCTGCAGCAGATCGTCGTCTACCGGCGGCTCGAGCTGCCGCTCGACGAGATCGCAGGACTGCTCGACGGCGGCGAGGACGCGGTCGACCACCTGCGTCGGCAGCGCGCGACGGTCGTGACCCGGCTAGGCGAGCTCGGTGAGCTCGTCGACGCCATCGACAGAGCACTGGAGAGAGAGATGAGCAACCAGCCAGCAACGCCCGAGGAGATGAAGGAGCTCTTCGGCGACGGGTTCAGCGACGAGTACCAGCAGGAAGCGCAGGAGCGCTGGGGCGAGACCGACGCCTGGAAGCAGTCGGCGCAGCGCACCAAGCGCTACACGAAGTCGGACTGGGAGGAGGTCAAGGCAGAGATGCAGGCCGCGCACGCGGCGTTCGTCCGGGCCAAGCGCTCCGGCCTGCCACCGACGAGCGAGGCAGCCATGGACGCCGCCGAGCAGCACCGGCTGCACATCCACAACCGCTTCTACGACCTCAGTCCGGACTTCCACCGCAACCTCGCCGACATGTACGTCGCCGACCCGAGGTTCACCAGGACGTACGAGGACCTCGAGGAGGGGCTCGCCCAGTACGTCCGCGACGCGATCCACGCCAACGCCGACCGGCAACAGTCGTGACGGCCCTGCTGCGCCTCCGTTGTGCAGTGGCGCTGAGGGCCGCGTCAGCGGCGATGACGAAGTCCGCGACACCTTCCTGGTCGTACCCGCCTCAGACCAACTGGTGAACGGCAGCCGGCCGCCCGACGCACTGCTCGTAACCTGGTGACATGCGTGTTGGTGTCTTCGGTGCAACGGGTCAGGTCGGTGGGGTCATGCGCACCCTCCTCGAGGAGCGCGACTTCCCCGTCGAGCAGGTGCGGTTCTTCGCGTCGGCGCGGTCGGCGGGCACGACGCTGCCGTGGAAGGGCGCCGAGGTGACCGTGGAAGACTCGGCGACCGCCGACTTCTCCGGCATCGACATCGCGCTCTTCTCCAACGGCGGCGCCGCGTCCAAGGAGCTCGCGCCGAAGGTCGCGGCAGCGGGTGCGGTCGTCGTGGACAACTCGAGCGCCTGGCGCAAGGACCCCGAGGTCCCCCTCGTCGTGTCCGAGGTCAACGCCTCGGATCTCGACACCATCCCCAAGGGCATCGTCGCCAACCCGAACTGCACGACGATGGCCGCGATGCCCGTGCTCAAGCCCCTGCACGACCGGGCCGGCCTCGTGCGCCTGCACGTCTCCAGCTACCAGGCCGTGAGCGGGTCGGGCGGCAAGGGCGTCCAGGAGCTCGACCGCCAGCTGCGGGGTGGGTATGCCGCGGGCGACCCCGCCGAGCTCGCGCTCGACGGTCGCGCGGTGACGATCCCCGAGGCCCAGGTGTATGCCGTCCCCGTCGGGTTCAACGTCGTCCCCCTCGCGGGGTCGCTCGTCGACGACGGCTCGCTCGAGACCGACGAGGAGCAGAAGCTGCGCAACGAGTCGCGCAAGATCCTGCACATCCCGGACCTGCGCGTGTCCGGCACGTGCGTGCGGGTTCCGGTCTTCTCCGGCCACAGCCTCGCGATCCACGCCGAGTTCGCCGAGGACCTCAGCGCCGACGAAGCGCTCGACCTGCTCAAGAACGCCCCGGGGGTCATCGTGACCGACGTCCCCAACCCGCTCGAGGCCGCGGGTCGCGACGAGGTGTTCGTCGGGCGGGTCCGCGCCGACCAGGCCGCGCCCGAGGGCAAGGGGCTGGTGCTCTTCGTCGTCGGTGACAACCTGCGCAAGGGTGCGGCCCTCAACGCGGTCCAGATCGCCGAGGAGCTCCTCGCCCGCCGCTGACCCCGTCGAGTGGTTCCGTCGAGTGGCCCCGTCGTCACACGCGTCCCGGGAAAGGGTGTCCCTGCGTGCGACTGGTGTGACGGCGGGGCCACTCGACGTTGAGTGTCGCCCGGGTCGCATAGGCTCGGCGTCGTGACGGACATCCTCGCGGCGGCGACCCCAGGCGTCGACACGGCTCCGGGGCTGTTCGTCTGCTTCGAGGGCGGCGACGGCGCGGGCAAGTCGACACAGGTGCGCCTGCTCACCGACGCCCTCGAGCGCCGCGGACGTCGCGTCCTCGTCACGCGGCAGCCTGGAGGCACCCCGCTCGGCGAGCAGATCCGCCAGCTCGTCCTGCATGGCGACCATGTTGCGGCCCGCGCCGAGGCCCTGCTCTACGCCGCCGACAAGGCGCACCACGTCGACGAGGTCATCCTCCCGGCGCTGCGTCGCGGGGAGGTCGTCCTGACCGACCGCTACATCGACAGCTCCATCACCTACCAGGGTGTCGGCCGGTCGCTCGGCATCGCCGAGATCCGGGCGTTGCAGCAGTGGGCGGTGGGTGGGCTGGTTCCCGACCTCACCATCGTCCTCGACGTCTCGCCCGAGGTCGGCCGCTCCCGCCGTGGCGACGTCCACGACCGGCTGGAGTCGGAGGCCGATGCCTTCCACGCCGCGGTCCGCCGGGCCTACCTCGACCTCGCCGCGCAGGATCCCGACCGCTACCTCGTCGTCGACGGCGCCCTGCCCGTCGCCGAGATCCATGCCGCCGTCCTGGCGCGGGTCGACCAGGTGATCGCGAGGCGGACATGACCGTCTGGCGCGACCTCGTCGGACAGGAGCCGACGATCGAGACGCTCTCTCGCGCGGTTCGCGACGAGGCGTCCATGACCCACGCGTGGCTCTTTACCGGCCCTCCCGGGTCGGGTCGCTCGACGGCGGCCCGGGCTTTCGCGGCAGCGCTCCAGTGCCCCAAGGGAGGCTGTGGAGAGTGCATCGAGTGCCGCACTGCCCTCGACGGCACGCACGCCGACGTCAAGGTCGTCGCGACCGAGGGCCTGTCGATCAAGGTCGCGGAGGCGCGCGCGCTCGTGCAGGAGGCGGCGATGCGACCTTCGGTCGGTCGCTGGCGCATCATCATCATCGAGGACGCCGACCGCCTCACGGCATACACCGACGCCCCGGCCGACGCACTCCTCAAGGCGCTCGAGGAGCCGACGCCACGCACCGTCTGGATGCTCTGCGCGCCGAGCCTCGAGGACGTCATCGTGACGATCCGGTCCCGGTCCCGGCACGTGCGGCTCCGCACACCCCCGGTCGAGGCGGTTGCAGAGCTGCTCCAGCGCCGCGACGGCGTCGACTCGGCGATGGCTCTGTATGCCGCTCGCGCAGCACAGTCCCACATCGGACTCGCCCGCCGTCTGGCCCGGGACGAGCAGGCCCGGATCCGACGCCACGACGTCATCGCGATGGCCGCCAAGATCGTCGGCGTCGGCGACGCGATGGGTGCCGCTGCAGACCTCGCGCAGATCGCCGACGAGGAGTCCGCGGCCTCGGGTGCCGAGCGCGACGCGGCCGAGCGGGCACGGCTCATGGAGACCCTCGGCGCGGACCCGACCGCCCGCGTCCAGCCGCCGCACATCCGGTCCCAGCTCGCCGCTCTGGAGCGGGAGCAGAAGACCCGCGCGACCCGCTACGGCCGCGACGTCATCGACCGCGCCCTCGTCGACCTGACCTCCGTCTACCGCGACGCTCTGGTGCTGCGGCTCGGCTCGGACGTCGACCTGGTCAACCCGGACGCGATGGACAAGGTGCGTGGCCTCGCGAGCGTCTTCACCGCCGAGCAGCTCCTCGGCGCGATGGACGCCATCAACGAGGCGCGCGAGCGGATCAACGCCAACGTGGCACCGTTGCTGGCGCTCGAGGCGATGGCACTGCAGCTGCGGGTGCCGCGCGACCTCGGAATGTAGGTCGGCCCAGGTTCTCGGGTTACCGTTTCCGCCATGACGACACGCCCTGCCGCCATCGCACGTGCCCTCACCGCGACGGCGGCGGCGGTGGCGCTCGTGCTCGGCGCGGCGGCGTGCGACGACTCCGAGCCTCCGGTCGCGGCGCCGACCCGGTCCGGGCTCCCGGCAGCCACGGTCGCGCCGGCCGCGGATCTCGCCCCTTACTACACACAGCATCTCGACTGGAAGCCGTGCAACCAGTTCGAGTGTGCGACGCTGCGAGTGCCGCTGGACTACGCGCACCCGGACCCAGCCAAGGACCTCGGGATCAAGGTGCTGCGCGTCAAGGCGGGCGACCAGGACCACCGCCTCGGCTCGCTGCTGATCAACCCCGGCGGGCCGGGAGCGTCCGGGATCGACTACGTCGCCGGCGGGGCGAGCACTATCGGCGGGCCGCAGGTGCGCCGCTACTACGACCGCATCGGCTTCGACCCGCGCGGCGTCGGCCGCTCGGACCCCATCGACTGCCTCGGTGACCGCCAGCTCGACGCCTTCCTCGGCGCCGACGCGACGCCGGACTCCCCGGCGGAGGAGCAGAACCTGCTCGACGAGGCGAAGGCGATGGCCGACGGCTGCGAGGCCAACAACCCCGACCTCGTGAAGCACCTGTCGACGGAGGACGCCGCCCGTGACATGGATGTGCTGCGGGCCGCGGTCGGGGACTCCCAGCTGAACTACCTCGGCAAGTCCTACGGCACGTTCCTCGGCTCGACGTATGCCGGCCTGTTCCCGGAGCGGGTCGGCCGGATGGTCCTCGACGGCGTCGTGCCGCCGGACCTCACGAGCGCCGAGCTCGCCGAGGGGCAGGCCCGAGGTTTCGAGCTCGCGACCAAGGCCTACCTGCAGGACTGCGTGGCCGGCGGCGACTGCCCGCTAGGCGACACCGTGCCGGCGGCCGAGAAGAGCCTGCAGAACTTCTTCGCCGGCCTCGACAGCAACCCACTGCCGACGGGCGACCCGGCGGTGCCGCAGCTCAACGAGTCCTGGGGCCGGCTCGGCGTCGCTCTGGGTCTCTACGACCAGGGCTCGTGGGGCGTCCTGACCGACGCGCTGACCGAGGCCAAGTCGGGTAACGGGCAGACGCTCCTGCAGCTGGCGGACTCCTACGCGGACCGCACACCGGGCGGCGGGTACAACGGCAACATCATGGAAGCGATCTACGCCGTCAACTGCATCGACCGGCCCGACAGCCCTGACCTGTCGACCTACGAGAAGTACGCGACCGACTTCGCGAAGGCGGCGCCGACCTGGGGCCCCTGGCTCGCCTGGGGCAACCTGCCCTGCGGCGTCTGGCCCGCCAAGGAGGGCCAGGGCCCGCACAAGATCCGCGCCGAGGGCAGCAACCCCATCGTCGTCGTCGGCACCACGCGCGACCCCGCGACGATCTACGAGTGGTCCAAGCGGCTTCGCGACCAGCTCGCAAACGCGGCGCTCATCTCGTACGACGGAGACGGCCACACGGCATACGGTCGGAGCAACACCTGCGTCGACGGCGCCATCGACGCGTACTACGTGCAGGGGCGCGTTCCCAAGGACGGACTTTCATGCTGAGCGACGCGCCACATCCGGACGACCTTCCCGAGGCGCAACCTGGGTATGCCGCCCTGCCGCCGGACTACGCGCCACCATCTCCTGGGTCAACGGCACATTCGGGACCGGAGCTCCCGCCACCCGGACCTCCTTCTGGCCCAATGGGATCCGGCGTCCACCCGCCGGGCGCGGCCGTACCGGTGCGGCACTCTCCGCTTCGGCGTGTGCTCGCCCTCGTGGCCGTCGTCGCGCTGCTCGGGGCCGTCGGTCTCGCGGTCTGGCGCGTCGGGAACCCGCCGACGGTGGCCGAGCCGAGGCGGCCGGCGAGCGGGTGGGCGACGCCGGGGGCCGGTGGCAGCCCGAGCGCCTCGCCGACTCAGGCGCGGCCCACCGACTACGCCGCCGCACTGCGCGACTACTACACCCAGAAGGTCGACTGGAAGCCGTGCTCCGGCGACTCCAAGCAACAGTGCGCGACGATCCAGGTCCCGGTCGACTACACCAAGCCCCAGGGTGACCGCTTCCACCTGGCGCTGCGCAAGGTGCCTGCCACCGATCCCTCGAAGCGCGTCGGGTCGCTCCTGGTCAACCCGGGCGGCCCGGGCGCGTCCGGCGTCGAGTTCGCCCAGGCGGCATCCAGCACGTTCAGCCCCGACGTCCTCGCGGCATACGACATCGTCGGCTTCGACCCGCGCGGGATCGCGGCCTCTGACGCCGTCGACTGCCTCAGCGACGGCGACATGGACCTGCTCTTCAGCACCGACCCGACCCCCGACTCGGCCGCCGAGAAGGCGAAGGGCCACTCCGTCCTCGACGGCGTCACCGAGCGCTGCGCGACCCGTGGAGGCGAGAAGGCGCGGCACATGGGCACCACCGAGGTGGCCCGCGACATGGACATCATGCGGGTGCTCCTCGGTGACCAGAAGCTGAACTTCTTCGGCGGCTCGTACGGCACCTTCCTCGGGGCGCTCTACGCCGACCTGTTCCCCAAGCAGGTCGGGCGAATGGTGCTCGACTCGGCCATGTCGCCCAACCAGACCGACGAGCAGGAGATGACGTACGACATCCAGGGGTTCGAGTCGTCGATCGATGCGTTCCTCGACTGGTGTGTCGCCCGTGACGACTGCGCGCTCGGGCGCGACAAGGCCGCGGCCAAGCAGAAGCTCGTCGACCTGCTCGACAAGGCTGAGCGTGACGGGCTGACGACGAGCCGCCCAGGCCTCTCGCGGATCGGCGAGGGCTGGGTCGCCTTCGGCATCTTCATGTGCCTCTACTCGGACCAGTTGTGGGAGCCGCTCAACCAGGCCCTGACCCAGGCCCTCGACGAGGGCAAGGGCGACCTGCTCCTGCGCATCGGCTCGCTGTTCGTGGACCGCAGCCCCTCCGGGAAGTACGCCAAGGGCAGCTATCTGCAGGCGATGATCCCGGTCCGCTGCGCCGACTGGCCGCGCACGCCGCCGACGGCGGCCAGGGTGGCCGAGGAGGACCGGGCCAAGGCGGCCCACCCGCTGTGGGCGCGGATGACCGGCGACCTCTACGACAACTGCCGCACCTGGCCCGGTGCCGGACGCACCCCCAAGGGCACGACCCTCGGCGTCGGGGCCGCGCCGATCCTCGTCATCGGCAACGAGCGCGACCCGGCGACGCCGATCGGCGGTACGAAGCAGCTGGCGAAGGACCTCGCGTCCGGTGTGCTCCTCACCTCCGACCACGACGGCCACGGCACCTACAACCAGGGCAACACCTGCGTCGACGACGCTGTGGACGGGTACCTCGTCGACGGCAGGACCCCGCCCGACGGCAAGGCCTGCTGAGGCCGCGTCCGCAGCCGTCGGGAGCCGTATGCCGTCGGGCGTACGTCGGGGGTGCCGTAGGCCGGCGGCTGCCGGGCGGCATACGTGGCGATGGGCGCGCTGTGGGTCACCGCGCGTGCGGGGACGGTCCGATTTCGTGCCCAGACTGGGGTCTGCGTATACTCATCCACCGTGCCCGGGTCATCCCCGGCCCGACGGGTACGCGCCGCCTTAGCTCAGTCGGCCAGAGCGATTCACTCGTAATGAATAGGTCGTCGGTTCGATTCCGACAGGCGGCTCCACAACGAAACGGCCCCTCACCTGCACAGACAGGTGAGGGGCCGTTTCGCTGCCATCGGCTCGGGAGTGGGCTGGGGAGCCATTGGGGGAGCCATTCGGGCGACATGACCCGAGCGGACCTGCGTCTCGGTAGGCGAGGGCTGCGCCGCCCAGCGGGGTGCACGCCTTCGGCCGGCCGGTTCAACAGGGGATCGGCCTCGATGGGACCCGACCTATGTTTGGAGGAGCATGTGAGACGTGCATATCGATCGATGAGGCGGCTACGGGTCGCGGCTGCTGTTACGGCGGCCGGGGTGCTGCTCGTGGGCGCGGGTCTGACCAGCGCTGCCGCGAACGCGGCTTCGGGGGCCGCCACGGTCGAGGGGAACGCAGGTGGGCTGTCAAAGGGTGGCGCGTTGGCTTCGGGCAGCGTCCTGGATGGGTTGGGCCGTCCTGATACTGGCGCCGTGGTACTGGCGTATGCATGGCCGGATCAGTCGGCACTGATCGGCCAGAAGACAGGGGCGCGGATTCCGCTGATTCGTCTCGGGCGAGCCAAGGCCGACTCATCCGGCCGGTACACGCTGCACGTGGCGCCTGGCCAGCTGATGAAGACGGCGGGCAAGCATGGATACGTCAACGTCGAGCTGGTGGCGCTGTCGGGCGGCAGGGACATGACCTACGACTACAGCGTCAAACCTTTTGTGAGTGGCTCGCCCAGCACGACGGACTCCTGGTCCGTGATGGGTGCCTCGGACGGGGCGTCCGCGCCGCGGGTCGACTACGACTTCAAGGCGCAGAAGGTCTCCAGAACCCCTGACTCCGGGCACGGATCGAAGCCCGTGAGGGAGTCGGCGCTGGTCGGCAAGGCTGGCGGCGCGTTGGCTGCGACGGCCGACGCCACGGGCAGAGGTGCGGACGTCAGCGCAACGCCTGACTCGGTGCCGTACTGCTCGCTCTTGGTGGGGTCGACCTACTACGGCCAGAAAGAACACTTCTCGACGCTCTACACGATGTCAGGCATCCCTGCGACTCTCACCGAGGGCACCTCCTCGACCCACGCTACGACCCACACCCTCGGTGTTGCCCAAACGCTGGACCATGTGTCTTGGAGCGCAAGCGGAACCAGCTCCATCACCCATACCTCCAGCGCTAGCGCATCAACGACCTACTCCACGTCGCACACCATCTACAACCGGGTGAACTACCGCGACTACGGCAACAGCTGCACCGGCTTGACGCAGCGGACGCCGATCGGCTTCTACGACATCCTGAGCAACGACGGGGTCAATGTCACCAGAGCCAACTGGTACACATGCAGCCCCAAGAACAAGGGTGACCACTGGAATACTGGCACGGCATCGGAGATCACAGTGGGCGCCGGGGTCAGCCTGTCGGTGGCGACCGTGTCCGCCCAGTCGGGTTTCTCGGACAGCGTCGACCTCGGGTTTGTCTACAACGTGCCGGGCGAGATCTGCGGAAACAACGTGAACGGGCCATTGTCGTCCTCGATCGTCGAGGCGGACATCTATTGACCTGGCGGCGCCTTCGCGCGCTAGCAGCGACAGCAGCGGTGGTCACTACTGCTGTCGCCGCGTGCAGCGGTCTCGGCCCTTCAGGTCCTGTCATGCGACTCCCGGCGCCGGTCAACCATGTGGTCGAGGGCTTCGCGGAGGTTGGCCCCCGCGTCCACGTGAGCATGGGTGACATGCTCGTCTGTCTCTCGGCACCCGGCACTGTGAAGGTGTTGAGCGTGGAGCCGATCCAGCCGATCGGGCAGATCACGGTCGTGGACTACGGGTTCCGTTCGAACCCGTTTCTCGCCTCCCCGCCCAGGGACATGCTTGGGGACCGCAAGGGCTCCTTGGCACAGTCCGGCTTCAGCGGGGGGCGGGCGGTCGATGTCGCGTGTGGAGCGGCCGACTCCGGCCTGGGTGATGAGCTCGGGGTCGAGTTCACCAACCCCACCGGCACGGGGGCCGCCGCGAGTGGATGGCGCATCACCTACGAGTCCGCCGGCGAGCGGCAGACGTTCGAGTTTCCTTTGGTGTTCGCGGCTTGCCCACGGGTCGCAGGCGATCCGGACTGCCTGGCCCTCCAGAAGGAGGCCGACCCGACCCAGCGGACCTCCTGACACTCCGGCGGCGGCGGGAGTCCCCGGTCACGTGCCCGGTCCTGGCCCGGGACTCCACAGAGTCTGTCGTCGACATGATGTGGCTGCTTCGGCGTCTTCACGTGTAGGCCGCGTCGAGCTCCTTAGGGCCACCCGTCGCGCGGTCGTCAGGGTTTCCGGGCCTGGCATCGCCGCCTCGGCGCAGGTGCTCGAGGAGCAATCCAATGGGACTCGGTTCGGCGCAGGCACCTTCCTGGTCGGCAAGGAGATCAAGCCCGGCACCTACTTCGTTACGGACGTCGACGGCTGCTACTGGGAGCGGCAGAACCGCAACGGCGAGACCATCGACAACGACTTCATCAACCAGGCGCGACGGGTGCAGGTCCGCATCCGGTCGACCGACTACGCGTTCAGCAGCGAACGCTGCGGTGAATGGGCCCGCGTCAAGTAGGTCGGTCGACGAGCGACGACCAGTGCGAGGCTAAGGCTGGGTCCGGACGGGCTCGCCCGCCGGAGGATGCTCGCCGTCTGGCTCGCTGTCACCGTTGGCGGCAGCGCCCTGCTGAACACCACGATCAAGCTGGCGCTCGAGAGAACGAGACCGCCCACCGCGGCGGCCCTGACGTCAGCGCACGGCTTCTCGTATCCATCAGGGCACACCCAGGCAGCGACGGTCACCTACTCCGCGATCCTGCTCGTGGTGGGCTGGCGGGCCTGTCGACCAGGCCCACAGCTCCGACTCGCCAGCGCCACGATCGTCGCTGTGCTCGTCGCCGCCGTAGGTGCCTCGCGAGTGCTGCTCGGGGCGCATTGGCCATCGGATGTCCTGGGCGGCTGGCTCCTTGGCAGCGCCTGGGTCGCAGCAGCCGCCATCGCCCTCTCGCCGAAAGATGCGTGTCGAGCCGCCCATCAGGTCGAACCGACCCAGCACCTCCTTGCCCGCGCATCTTCAGTGCCGCAGATGAAGGGATGACCAGACGCGCCGAGCCCAGCTGGCGCTGGTGCCAATGCCGGACGGCGACTAAAGGTTGCGCTGGTATGACGTCAGGTCGTCCTGCGTCCCTGACCCACGGCTGCGGGTGGGGCAGACGCCGCGGCGGACGACCCCGGTGGTTTCAAGGTGATGCTACCGGGGCCGGTAACCCAAGCGGCGTCCTATCAAGCCCCCCTTGACCCTTGACCTAAAGGGGGGCTAGAGTTATGCTCTGAAGCGAGGAGACGTCATCAAGGCCATCAAGAAAGAGGCCAAGCGGCAGGGTGTCGACTTCGAGCAGTATGAGCTCAAGCGGCACACCGGCATAAGGGTGGGCGCGACGTCGACCACGATCAGTCGATCGTCAAGTGACATGCCGGACCTGTTCGCCGAGACGATCTTCAAGCAACTGGAGCCTGCGTTGGGGAAAGGATGGTGGCGGAAGTGAGCAGACCGGTCCACGAGGTCCACGCGGTCAAGCACGAGCAATGGTGGCTCGTCACCTCGCCCGACGCGCCCGGCGCCGTATCCCAGGTTCGGTCCGTGAGCCATGCCGAGGAGCACGCCCGAGAGGCCATCGCCTTCGTGCTTGATGTACCCGAAGACTCGTTCGACATCACCCTTGTCATCGAGCTGCCTGGGCCACTGGAGGGCGAGGTGAAGGCGGCGAAGGACGCGATCGCTGAACTGGCAGAGCTTCAGAAGCGCACTGCAGAGCTATCCCGCACGGCGGCAAGGCACTTGGCCGAGGCGGGCCTGAAGGGTGTCGAGGTCGCCAAGGTCCTGGACGTCTCACCGCAGCGGGTGTCACAGCTCATACCGACCGGGCCGGCCAAGCCCGCTCGCGCTATGCCGGCGAAGACTGTGAAGCGCAGCACGGTGGCCAAGGCGACCGTGCGCAAGGGCGCCGAGGGCGCGATGCACTCAAAGGCGACCACTCGGGCGGCATTGCCGCGATCCGCGAGTTCGCGGACGGCAAGCGGCAACTCCGTCGGCGCACGGCCCGCCTCGTCGAAGCAGAGGCCGGCACCGCCGCCATCGGGGGTCTGAACGGCTTGCTTCCATATGTCGAAGCTCTCGGCCGCTGGTGGGCACAGCGCGGGCACACGAGTTCATCCCCGGATGGCCGCGGCCGGGTCGAGTTGACGCGGTTCGTGCGGCTGGCGCGGCCGTGACCGAGGCGCAGGCAGGGCGCAAACCGCTCGTAATGAATAGGTCGTCGGTTCGATTCCGACAGGCGGCTCCACGCCGAAACGGCCCCTCACCTGCGCAGACAGGTGAGGGGCCGGTCCGTTGCCCGCGAGTCGATCCATGCCAGGACAGCCATCGGGTCAGACATTCGGGCGACATGACCCGCCCGAACTTGCGTCTCGGTAGGCGAGGGCTGCGCCGCCGAGCGGTGCTCACGTCCTCGGCCCGACCGGTCGACGGTGATCGGTCACGGGTCCCGACACCGACCTGGAGGACGTGTGAGGACTGCACATCGATCGTTCGGGAGGCTGCGCGCTGCCGTGGCTGTTGGCGTGGCGGGTCTGATCTGCGCGGGGGTTTTGCCGGGAGCAGGGTCCGCGCGGGCGGCGTCGATCGATGATCGTAACCGGGCTGCACTGTCTCGGATCGTGCACGGTGGCTGGACGAAGGGCGACCTGGCGCTGATCAAGTCCCAGCCGGACCTGGCCGCGCAGGTTCCCGACCCGACCCGACGTCCCTCGGTCGAGGCCAGCAGCGCCCCACTCACCTGCAGCTCGCGCATCGACCGGCACCTGGAGTACTGCGTGATCAAGTACGGCTGCTATGCAGACACCTATCCCTGGGCGCAGTTCACGATCCACGGCAACGGCACCTGGGCATACACCGGAGCCGACTCATGAAGACATGGATGAAGGTCGCCCTCGTCATCGCGGTGGCGATCCTGCTGCTTGTCGTGCTCGGGCCGCTCGTCGGCGGAGTCGAGCTCGGCATCATCGCCGGCGTTGCCGCTGTGGCGGTCGGGGTGATCCTGTATCGGTCGAATCGGCGCAGCGACACGGCCTGAGGGCTTGAGGGTCTCCTAGGTGCCGCGCCCCACACCGCTCGCGAGGCGCGGCTGGAGTCCCGGGTCACCAAGTCAGGTCCGTGGCCCGGGACTCCTCATCGCACGGCGTGAGGTCTAGTTCGGGTGATCGGCGACGAACCGTCGCGTCTGCTCGTACTGGGCCGCGATCCACTCCTCGAGCACCCGGGCCTCGATGCGCCACTGGCCGCGCCCGCCGATCTTGATCGCGGGCAGGTCTCCGCCGCGACATCACACGCCGACGTACTGATCGTGGTCGCTGACGACCTGCTCCCGCCCCATGGCTGGGACACCGCACTGACGCGCATCATCGGACCCCTCGACCCCCGCACACAGTCCTTCGCGGATGAATAGGTCGTCGGTCCGATTCCGACAGGCGGCTCCACGCAACACCACCGAACGCCCCTCGCCCCTGCGAGAAGCGTTTCTGGTGTGTGGTGCCAAAGGCACGTTTGTTTGTGCATCTGACACCACAGAGTCAGGTCGAGATCACGCAGCCCGCACGTGCGGTCGGTGATGGCGCATCGGGCTCTTCTCAGCGTCCTGGTGCGGTGGGCGGGTGGGAGCCCGGGCGCCGAGCCAGGATGGCGGTGACGATCATCCAGGACAGCCAGGTCGCGACGAAGATCCTTTGTGCGAGACCGAACGAGTCATCGCCGAGAACGGGCACGAGGAAGAACGTGGCGAGGGCGACGACCGACCAGACCAGAGTGGGCGTCGCACAGTGGGTCCAGCGCGGTGTGCGGCGGAGATGCCGGACCGTAGAGAACATCGCGAGAACGACCAAGGCGTAGGTGCAGATACCCGCGATCATGTGGATGTTCGACGAGACTGTGGCCGGCCCGTTCGCACGATTGGTGTGGAAGATCGCGGACAGGACGTCGAGGACCGCCGCCAGGATCAGCGCAACGTACGCGACCTTCGCGCGGGGTAGCTCACGGTGGAGCAGCAGGGCCAGCATCAGTGTGCCGGCGCCCATCAGGCTGAACGCGGCGAACATGAGGCTGCCCCCGCGCCCCAGCGCGAGCTCGCTCATCGCCTGGGCGCGTGCGGAGTAGTGCTGCGCCTGGATGAGATTGAGCAGGACGACGACGGCCGGGAAGACGGCTAGCGAGACGGCGGCATACGTGGCGAGCGTTCGGGTGGCGAGCCCGCCAGCGGCGTCACGCGTGCGGGTCTCGGCGTTCAGGGTGCTCTTTTCGGTCATGCCTCGACGCTATGGATGAGACCGGGAATATGGACGATCCGGCCTGTCGTGCGGATCAAACGGCTACCCCCCTTACGCCAAGCTGGTCTATGTCAACTGACGAGCCCAGGGGGCCTGCCGCAGCGTCGGCGGGTTCCCTGCCGAGGTCGCTGCGTCGGCGTCGCACCCTGGTGGTGTCGCTCACCGTTGGGGCAGGGCTTGTGGCCTGGTTCTTCTCCGGTGTCGGGTCGATGGACCGCAGCGGGCCGGTGCACGCGGCGCCCAACCGAACCATCCACGGGGCAAGCATGCGGACGGGGGAGGCCATCACCTGGGGCGGGGTGTACCTGCTCAACGATGCCGACGAATCGATCACCATAGAGAAGGCCACCCTGGTCCCGGCCATTGCCGGATCCGAGGATGCGGTCGAGGTCGAACGCGTCGAGGCGCAGGACCCGAAGGGTTCCAGCCTCGGGGTCGGCATCGACAACGGGGATGCATACGAGGCCATCCCCGCCTCGCAGCGGCATTCGGTCCCGGGGTTTGTGACACCGCCACGCGGGTACGCGAACCTGCTCATCAAAGTCAAGGCCGACGAGCCCGGCACGTGGCGCTTCGACAGCGTCGACATCGAGTACCGCGTCGGCGAGCGGCGGGTCCAGAAGGACCTCATCCGCCTGGCGCGCGACCTCGGGCTGCCCGCTCCTGGCCACATTTCCCGATGGCGCGGCGGGAGTCCCCGGGTCACTCTGGCGTCGGTCCACGATGGCGCTACCAGCTATAGCGTATTGACTGGTAGCAAAAGGTCGTCTAGTCTGCTTCGTAGATGGGAGCTTCACAGGCCGAGGCCGCGAGCTCCCGCCATCACCCGCAACGACGGTGATCCGCCCGAGGGGCAAGCATGCGAGAACGGTTCGGCAGCAAAGCGGCGATCGTCACCCTGATAGCGCTGACCCTGGCCGTGTTCAGCTACGTGACGACCGAGTCGCTGCCGATCGGCCTTCTCCCTCT
Source organism: Monashia sp. NPDC004114 (assembly GCF_053603855.1). NCBI lineage: Bacteria > Bacillati > Actinomycetota > Actinomycetes > Micrococcales > Intrasporangiaceae > Intrasporangium > Monashia sp. NPDC004114. The sequence goes on from NZ_JBSGGK010000014.1 coordinate 63,043, forward strand.
GATCGCGAACGACCTCGGCACCACCGAGTCAGCCGTCGGGCTTCTGGTGACCGGGTACGGGCTGGTCATCGTGGCAGTGTCCTTGCCCCTCACCCGGCTGACGCGCCGCCTGCCCCGACGCAGGCTGCTCTGCGTCCTGCTCGCAGGCTTCGTCGTCGCGACCTGTGTGTCGGCGGCGGCGTGGAACTACGGGCTGCTCATGGGCGCCAGGATGGTCACCGCACTGAGCCAGGCTCTGTTCTGGTGCGTGGTGACGCCGGCCGCGGCAGGGATGTTCCCGGCCGAGGTGCGCGGCCGGGCCGTGTCGATCCTGTATGCCGGCGTCTCCGTCGCCGCGCTGGCCGGCATACCGGCTGGTACGTGGCTCGGCCAGCAGACCAGTTGGAGGATGGCGTTCGTCCTGCTCACCGTTCCCGTCGTGCTCGCACTCGTTGTGGTCGCAGTCTTGTTGCCCGACACGGCTGCCGGGCACGGCGCAGCGGACCGGGGCAGCGCACCGGACCGGGGCCGATACCTGTCCATCGTTGCCACGACTGCCGTAGCGGTGACGGGCGGATTCACCGCCTTCACGTACATCAGCCCCTTCCTGACCGGCTTGACCGGCTTCGCCACATCGTCGGTCGGCGTGCTCCTGCTGGCTCGCGGCCTCGCGGGACTGGCTGCTGTGGTCGTGGTTGGCGTCCTCGTGGACAGTCACGGCTGGCTCACCATGGTGGGGCTCACGGGACTGCAGGTCGTTGCGCTTGCGGGGCAGTTCGTCTTCGGCGAGTCCCAGGTCGCGACCGTCATCGCGATCTCTCTGGCGGGCTTCACGCTGGCGGGACTCCCAGCCGTTCTCGGCTCGCGGGTGCTCCGGCACGCGCCGGGCGCGTCGGACATGGCGAGCGCCGGCACCTCGACCGCGTTCAACATCGGAATCACCGCGGGAGCCTTGTTCGGCGGCGTGCTGCTGGCCGGACCGGGCGTGCGCAGCACAGCGCTCGTTGGAGCCCTGCTCAGCCTCGTAGCGCTTGCCCTGGTGCTGGCCGAACCCTTGTTCTCGAGCCAGCGGCTCGCGATGGCCGCCCGCCGACCACCCCGTGCCCGAGGTCGTCCGGACCTGGTGGCCGGGTGCTCGGCCAGACATGTGATGCAACCTCCATCGACCTCATAGACGGTATCATTTCCAGATGCATCCAGACATTGCCGAGCTGCCGCTCGTCGGCGGGCACGCCGCGCTCGACCTGGTCAATACGCTTGAGCGAGGTATGCCGCCCGCCGGAGAGGCGCCCTACGACTACCTGACCGACGCCTCGGCACTACTGCGCTGGACGGTGCGGGCGGGCCTCGTCACCGAGCTGGAGGCTGACCATGTTCGTGAGGCCTGGCGTGACGCTCCCGCAGCCGCATACGCCGGGCTCGCCGCCGTGCTCGACATCCGAGAGAGACTTCACCGCGCTCTGCTCGCATTGATCCCACCCGCGCACCCCGCTACACCCGGCGACCCAGACGGCACCACCGCGGGCGACCGGATCGCTGCCGAGGCCGCCCTGGTCGCGCTGCACGAGCGGTGGTCGGCGGCCGCCACCCGAGCCACGCTGGTGATGGACGAGGGCGACCCTCCAACGGTACGGCTCACCTTTGGCACCGTCCCGGCGCTGCTGGTGCCCGACCGGGTCGCAGACGCCTCGCTCGCCGTACTGCTGACGGGTGACCTGACCCGGCTGCGCTCCTGCCCAGTGCCTGAGGGCGGCTGCGGTTGGCTGTTCCTCGACCAGAGCCGCAACGGATCCCGCCGCTGGTGCCGCATGGCCGACTGCGGTAACAGCGTCAAGGCCCAGCGACTCACCGAGCGCCGCCGCGCCGCACGCGCCTTCGGCGGGGAGTCGCTTGCCGCGCCGGAGCGGCGCGGTTCCGTGCGCGATGATCGCTGACCGCTGGTGCCGCAGGCTGGCTCACCAGCCGAGCTCGCGCAGGCGCGCGTCGCCGATCCCGAAGTGATGTCCCACCTCGTGAATGACCGTGCGGCGGACCTGCTCCACGACCTCGGAATCGCTGTTGCACAGGGCGCAGATAGCTTGCCGGTAGATCGTGATCCGATCGGGCAGGGCGCCGGCGTAGAACGGCGACCGACGGGTCAAAGGCACTCCCTGGTAGAGCCCCAGGAGGCCTGGTGGACCACCGTCGTGTTGCACTGTGACGGCCACGTTGCTCATGAGTGTGCCCAGCTCTTCAGGTATGCCGTCGAGTGCCTCGCTCACCATCACCTCGAATCGCTGTGGATCAACGTCGATCATGCAGCAAGTGTCCGGCCCGGATACCAGAGCGGGCCGGACTCCCGCCAGAGCCGACCGATGACTTTGGTGCGGTTTCGCGGTCTTATTGCCGGCAGCCGCATTCAGCGGCGCACCACCACCAACGGGAATCGAGCAAGCATGGCTACGTTCACGATCATCGGTCACGTCGACCGCGCCGGCCTCGAGGCATCTGCATCGGGTGTCCGCGATGAGTGAGCGGCGTACGGGCACGGGTGACGGAGCGGGAGTCGAGGTGTCGACGCCGACTGTCACTCCGGTTCTGGTGGCTGAGCTGCTCGCGGGGGGCGAACGGATGCCGGTCTACGTGCACGTCATCGAGCACTCGGACGCGCGTGTGCTCGTCGATACCGGGATGACGCAGCTGCACCCGGCGGTGGCCGACATGGATCCGCGTCTGATGCCGCTGAGCGCGCGGGCCGACTTCGACCTGACCAGCATCGACATCGTCATCAACACGCATCTGCACTTTGACCATTGCGGGGGGAACCACCTGTTCGCCGGCAAGCCGATCTACGTCCAGCGCCGAGAGCTCGACGCCGCGCGCAGCGAGGACGACTACACGATTCGCGAGTGGGTCGATGCGCCCGGAGTGCAGTACGTACCGGTCGACGGTGCGCTGGAGCTGCTGCCGGGACTTCGGCTCGTCTCGGCGCCGGGCCACACGCCAGGCTCGCAGGTGGTCGTTGTCCAGTCGGGCGGAGGTCCGGTTGTCATCGGGGGCGACATGGCCGTCTTCTCTGCCGAGCTCGACGAGCCGCGCACCGAAGGCCAGCGGCTGGTGCGCGCGCTCGACCCCAAGGCGGTCTGGCTCTCGCACCAGCACGAGCCGTGGCGGCCCCACGCCGACCAGGATCGTTAGCTCGAGGGGCGTCCGCTGCGCCCAAGAGAGCACAGGCCGCCGGGTGAGCCATTGCGTGAGTGCCCGCCAGCAACGGTGCCGAGGGTCGAGACCGCTCGCCCCAGGTCGCGCGGTCGCTCGGTCCGCGCGGAGCTCCCGGCGTCGCTCAGCGCGGCAGTGGGTTCGGGCCGGTCGCGGTCACGAGCCGCTGGGGCACCCAGCCGTCAACATGATGGAACCCGTCGTCGAACGGGCCGGCATCAAGCTCGACGGACGCCCTCAGCGAAAGTCGATAGAACTTCACGTGAGTGAAATCCTCGAAAAGAATGTAGACCGGGTCCGGTGTGCTGTTCGGGCCTTGGAACTGCTGTCCTGTCAGGACGGGCTTGTGGGCCGCCACGAACGCGTCGAACGTGTCGCCGACCACGACGCCGAGGTGCTCCAACCCCATCTTGTAGACGCGCTGGTGCACAGGCGGGATGAGCTCGATGAGCGGGACTTCCTTGCCGTCAAGGACTTCAAGCGGCTCGGCGGGGACGATCAAGGAGATCGGGCGGCCGTTCCACACGTTTTCGCGGTTGGCGACCGCGTGGCGTTCGAGCAGGTTCCGAATGTGCACGTACTGGTCCCACTCCGGCACACGGACCGCGATATGGCTCAGCGGGTACGGGCGGATGTCGATGCCCCGGGTCAGAAGGCGGTCTTGCTGCTGCGCGGCAAACGCCTGGTAGTCCCCGATGATGTCGCCCACCGGATCGGCCATCGCCGCCTCCTTTCGGCCGCCACGATACGACGTTGTGGGCCGGGAAGCACGAGGCACGCTCGCCGCCCGACCATGCCCTCGTAGGGATGGTCCGCTCGCGGCCCGTGTGCCTGTGCTGGGCGCCGGGTGGCTCAGCCGCTCGGGAGCTGTGCTTCGACGACCCACCCGCCGTGGTGGGTTCGCCCACCGTAGAGCTGGCCCCCGAGCGCCTGGACGCGCTCGCGGAGTCCGACCAGACCGCGCCCGGTCCCTGCCAGAGTCGGGTTGCCGTGCATCGTGTTGTCGTTCTCGACGCGCACGGCGAGACTGCGCTCGGTCTCGTCGACGCTGATGAGGATGCGAACCTCCGACCCCGGTGCGTACCTGAGCGCATTGGTGAGGCTCTCCTGGACCACGCGGAAGGCCACGTGCGCAACGGGGGCAGCGACCAGACCACGGTCACCCTCAAAGCGGCAGCTGACGTTGAGCCCACTGCGGGCGGCCTGCGTAACGACCTCGTCCACCAGCGAAAGGTCCGATCTACCCACGAAGTCGTCGGCGCTGCCACCAAGGAGCCTGATCAGCTGCTCGAGGTCCTCGGTGCCCTGCCGCGCGGACTCCGAGATCGCAGCGAAGGCCTCCCTGGCCCGTGCCGGGTCGGAGTCGACCAGTCGTTGCCCAGCGGCTGCCTGGATCACCATCACGCTGATCGCATGACCCACGATGTCGTGCAGCTCGCTGGCGATCCGAGCCCGCTCGTGACGGAGAGCGATCTCGGTGAAGAGCTCACGCTCCTGCTCCAACTCCTCGACCCGCATGGCCAGCTGTTCGGCGGTCTCCCTGCGCAGTCGCAGTACGGTTCCGGCGGCGTACGGCGGGACCGTGAAGATGAGCACAGGCACCCAGCTGGTCGCCTCGCTGAGGACGTACAGGGGCATCAGGTATGCCGCGGCGCAGAGCGCGACCAGCCAGGCTGCGCGGCCGGACCAGCCCAGCGCCAGCAGGGCGTAGCTGAGGGAGTAGATCGCCACAGCCGTGTCCGGGAACCAGCCACCTCCGATCGCGAGCGCCAGCAGAAGGAGCCCGAGCGCCAGCACTGGTGCGGCACGCGGATGGCTACGCCACCACATCAGGGCGAGCCCGGCGCAGAGGACCACGAGGGTGAACAGGTTGCCGCGGAGTGTTGTCGGCCAGCCGTGCAGCGCGGTCGGCAGCGCCACGAGAATGAGGATCAAGAGCGCGATGCCGCTCCGCTCGAGCGCACGCATGCAGGCGCTGCTATCCGTGCACGGGGAGCTGGGCCAGGGCGTTGGCGTGGCCCCTGCTCACCTTGACATCGAGGGAGCCGCCGAGGAACGTGGCGCGTTCCTTGGCGCGGGCCACGCCGGCCTTGAAGTCGGCGGATCTGTCGACCGGTCCGCGGACTCGGATCTCCAGTGCGTCGTCCTCGAAACGGACGCCCACCTCGATCGGTGACTCCGGCTGGTCGACCAGCACGTTCACCAGGTGCTCGATGATGCGGTAGGCCGAGAGCTCGACCCTCGCGGAGAGCGAGCGCGGGTCACCGGCCACCGTGAGACGAGAGTCCGCACCGATGTGCCTGGCCAGCAGAGCGTCGAGGTGGGCGACCGACGGTGCGGGGGCCAGCGCGACGTCGCCGCCACGCAGGAGGCCCACGAGCTCACGCATCCCGTCGAGAGTTGCCCGGCCTTGGCTCTCGATGGACTCGAACAACGCCCTGGCGCTGTCCGGGTCGAGGTCCTTGCCGGACTCGGCAGCAGCCATCAGCTGGCCGAGCCGCTCCTGCAGAAGGCTGTCGAGCTCGCCGGAGAGACGGACCCGGTCGCTGGTGAGCTCCAGGGAGACTCGTTGGTCGCGCAGCCGCCGGAGCTCAGCCGTGCGTGAGCGCAGCTCGGAACTCATAGCCGTGCGATGTCGCACGGCGCGACCGATGGCGAAGACGATCAGCATGATCGGCAACGCGAGCACGATCAGTCCGAAGCCGGTGGTGGCGTCCATCACCAGCACGGCTGCCGTGAGCACCATGGCGAGGCCCAGAGAGACCCACGACCGCCTGCGCTCGAGGGACGCGGCGCCGAGATAGGCGAGTACGAGCGCCAGCGGCAATCCGGCCCCACACCTGGTGACCCAGCCGAACACGAGGTCATGTGCCACCATCGCCACCACCGCGATCCCGGTCACGACGATCACGTGGCTCCGCCACCACAGCACCGGGACCGTCGCCGCGGCGAAGACGGGAACCATGGCCCAAGAGTGGGACGACAGCTCGTGGACCATGCTCCCGGCCGAGATGTTCGCTGCCACCTGCGCGTCCGAGATCACGACGTTCCCGACCATCAGCCACACGCCCAGCGCGGTGAGGGCTCCCGCGAGCAACCAGTCAACGGGACGCAGCCCCGTGAAGATCCCGCTCCTGGAGCCCTCTCTCATCGCTCGATCCCCTCACACGCGCACGTGCTCGACTGCCAGCGTAGGCCCAGCTGCCGACTTCTCGGCTCGTGACTGCACGAACCTTCCGATCCCGTAGCAGAGGGCGGCGGCCGGCACCGAGACCGCAAGAGCACCGAGACCTCCGGTGGCTGAGTCCTTCACCAGCGTGACTATCTGGAAGGCGAGGATCCCGACCAGGCCGACGACCTGGTTCTGCTTGCTGCCGGCGAAGCGCGCCACGGCGTATGCCATCGCCATGGACAGCGGCAGCGCCCACCCGCACCTCGTCACCCATCCGAACATCGGCACGCTGGCTGCGGTGACCACGAACGAGACACCGATCGCCGCCAGGATGTGGCGTCTCCGCCACAGGATCGGCACGGCGGCGATGGCGAAGACGGGGACCATCAGCGCTGAGCGCGAGTCGAGTGCATGAGCGACGTCCGCTGTCGCGTAGACGTTCTCGAGCCCGATCAGCACAGCGAGGACGACCATCACTGCCGTCAGCACGTAGTCGAGGGGCCGGATGCCCTTGAAGATATCCATGACTGCTCCTTTCGATCCGGTGTCTGACTGACTCCGTGGGCCCAAGACTCACAACCTGGTCTCGTAGTCGGCGTCCTCAACGAGGATGAAGTCCTTTCAGAGCGTCATCCTCGAGAACGCTCTATCCGTCGGATGCTGACCGCCGCCCCGAGGGCTGTGGTCGTGCGGAGCCTCACGGACCTGCTCCTGATTTGGCTGGGTGGGCTGGGTTGGCTGGGTGGGCTCGTTGGTGGCACGGGTGCCATGACGCGATCGTCAGGTGCGCTGATGGCGGACTTCGGGATCCCACGTGCGTGCCGCAGGTAGTAGCCCAGCATGGCCAGCGAGGACACCGCGTAGAAGGAGTGCAGGAACCAGATCGGCCCGAACGGCAGGCTGACGACATACACGGTGTGCACGGCGTTGCCTGCGTTGATGAGCACCAGGTTGCCCAGGCTGTACGACTGCAGGTCCTTCGTGCGGTGGGCCTTGACCAGCATCGGCAAAGCGCTGCCTGCAAACACCAGGCTGGAGATGATGCCGGCGACCACGGCCGGGCTCGCGTTCATCCTGTACGCCCCCGCCTTCCGAACCGGTTGTCAGTGACCTTTGGCCCACTCTCACAACCTGGTCTCGTAGTCGGCGTCGTCACTGAGGATGAAGATCGGTCGGCGCGTCATCCTCAGGAACGCCTCGTATGCCGGCGTGGATCCTCGCCCGCCAGGCCGACCCACGAACCGCCCAGTACCCGGACTGCGCCAGCGGGAAACTCAGCCGGCTCGGCGTCCCCTGCCTGACGGCATACGTCGATGGCGTCTGACCGATCCGCTTGAGCCCGCGTCGATTCCGCGCGGGACGTCCATGATCGGTGTCAGGGCTCAGGTACCACTGGGGCGGGCGAAGCCTGTCTCGAACGCGACCACGACCGCCTGCACGCGATCGCGCAAGCCCAGCTTGGCGAGGATACGAGCGACGTGGGTCTTCGCGGTCGTCTCAGCGACCACCATCTCCGCGGCGATCTCCGCGTTCGACAGGCCGCGGGCGATCAGGCCGAGCACCTCGAGCTCGCGCCCGGTCAGCGACGCCAGCCGGTCAGGCACGCCGGCAGGCGTCTCGGGTTCCGCGAAACGCTCGACAAGCCTCTGGGTGATGGACGGCTCGATCAGCGAGTCGCCGGTCGCAGCGGCGCGGACCGCGGCGATCAGGCGTGAGGAAGGTGCGTCCTTGAGGAGGAACCCTGCCGCGCCGGCGCGGAGCGCGCGGTAGACGTACTCGTTCTGGTCGAACGTCGTGAGCACAACGATCGTGGGCGGCTCCTGCTGACGCAGGATCTGCTCAGTGGCGGCCAGCCCGTCGAGCTCGGGCATCCGGATGTCCATGAGCGCGACCTCCGGCTTGGTCAGTGCCGCCTGACGGACCGCCTCTTTGCCGTTCTCGGCCTCAGCGACGACCTGGATGTCACCCTCGGCCTCCAGGATCACCCGGAACCCGGTGCGGACGAGCTCTTGGTCGTCGGCGATGAGGACCCTGATCACCTGCTCATTGTGTCGCCGCCCGGCGCCGGACGAACCGTCCTCGAGGACGACGTGCTGAGCGATCTTCATCCTCAGTGACGATGCCGACGACGAAAGGGGGTTGTGAGTCTTGGGCCGACGGGTCAGTCAGACACGGGATCGAAGGAGGCCCTCGCGTACTCGATCCGCGTACTGCACCTACTCGATCCACGTACTCGATTCGCGTACTGGCACTCGGGTGCCCACGGGCTCCGCGGAGGACCCTCGTCGTCATCAGCTCGCGAAGGAGGAGTCATGACCAGCACGCTGCTGCGAAGCACGGGGCTCGACGAAGCGGTGGCCCGGGCCTTCCGACCGCACCCGAGCCCGGGCCGCCGAGTCGGCCTGGAGATCGAGCTGATCCCGGACGTGCCGACCTATGAGCTGAGCGACCGTGGCCGGACCGGCGCGCGGCTCGGCCGGGAGGTCGAGGTCTCGGTGGAGCCCGGCGGCCAGGTGGAGCTGAGCCTCGGTCCACGACCGTCGGCAACGGAGGCGGTCCGCGACGCCGTCCGGGCGATCGACCGCGCTCGGCGTCGCGCTGCTCGTGAGGGCGTGACGCTGCAGCTCGTCGGCGTGAACCCAACGCTCGAATGGTTCGACGTGCCTCTGCGCATCGCGACGCCGCGCTACCTGGCGATGCAGGAGCTGTTCGACGAGTGCGGGCACGACGGGCGGCGGATGATGCGCACCACCGCGTCCCTGCAGGTCTGCGTGGACCTGCTGCCCGGCGCCGCCGGCGTCGACCAGTGGGTCGTGGCGAACCTCATGGGACCCGCGCTCGCGGTCGCGTTCGACAACACGCCGGGCAGCTCGCCGGCCGGCGGCTCGCGCACCGCGATCTGGCGCGGTGTGGACCTGCGACGAACCGGCTACGACGGCCGTCACGTCGACGCGTCGGACCCGGTCGGCGCCTATGCGGCCTTCGCCGCGGCCGCCGAGCCGCTCCCGATCGAGCAGGCGCTCGACCCGGACTACCACCTGTCGACGCTGTTCCCGCCGGTCCGGCCACGTGGTCGCTACCTGGAGCTCCGGTTCCTCGACGCACAGCCGGTGGACCGGATCGAGCAGGTCGTTCGCACGGTCGCCGCCCTGATGTACGACCCGGTCGCGCGCCACCAGACCCTCGACCTGCTCGACACCGTCGCCGGCGACCTCGACTCGGCCTGGGCCGCAGCCGCCGCAGGACACGCGCCCCACATCCCCGACCTGCTGGAGATCGCTGCAGCCGGCGCCGCGCGCCTGGCCCACGACGAGACGGAGGCCTGGTCATGACCATCGTCTTCGTCACCGACCCGCTCGCCCGGCTCGACCCGAGCATCGACACCAGCGTCGGGCTCATGCACGCGGCGCAGGAGCGCGGTGCCGACGTCTGGGTGACCGAGGCCCGACTGCTCGACATCGTCGACGGGCGTCCCCGCGCCCACGCGCGGCAGGTGCGACTCGCTCCGAGCGAACGCACCCACGGCACCCGGTGGAGCGTGCCGACGCGGTGGTTCGAGGCGTCCGCGCCGGAGCACCTCTGGCTCGACGACACCACCGCGATCTTCATGCGCACCGAGCCACCCGTCGACGAGACGTACCTGCACGCCACCTTCGTCCTCGACCTCGTCGACCCCTTCGCCACCGCCCTTGTCAACGACCCGCGCGGCCTCCGCGTGGTGAGCGAGCACCTGCTGCCGCTCCAGTTCCCCGACCTCATCCCGCCGACGACGGTGACCGCCGACCCAGACACGCTGCGCGCGTTCGTGACGCAGCAGCGCGTCGCCGTCCTCAAGCCCGTGGACGGCTTCGCCGGCAGAGGAGTCCTGCGACTCGACCCGGACGACCCCAACCTCCCGTCACTCCTCGAGCTCGCAACGGACCACGCCAGACGCCTGGTCATCGCGCAGCGGTACCTGCCCGAGGTGTCGGACGGCAACAAGCGCGTCTTCGTCCTGGACGGAGTGCCACAGGCCGCGGTCTACCGCTACCCGCTCGAGACCGACTTCCGCATCGGCGCACCCGCCTCAGCCGCGCCCGTCACAGCCCGCGACCGCCAGATCTGCGAACGCCTGGCGCCGATCCTGGCCCGCCACGGCCAGCGCGTCGTGGGCCTGGACGTCATCGGCCCGCACCTCATCGAGGTGAACGTCACCAGCCCGGGCGCCCTGCGCAAGGCCGACGGTCTGCTCGGCACCACGCTCTGCGGCGACGTCGTCGACCGCGTCCTCACCCCCACGCGCCGCGGAAGGAAACTCGCATGACCACCATGACCACAGCCCTCGTCTGCACCGCCGTCCTCGGCGCTCTGGTCTTCGCCCTCGGGGCCAACGTCACGCGGCTGCGCGCCATCCGCGGCAAGAACGGCGGCCCGCAGGCCTCGACCGACCCGGCCGACCGGCTTCTCATCGCGATCCGGGCGCACGGCAACGCGAGCGAGTATGTGCCGACGCTGATCGTGCTGTTCCTGCTGGTCGCCTGGCAGTCGCCTGGCTGGTGGAGCACCACCCTGGTCATCGCCGCCACGGCAAGCCGCCTCGTGCACGCTTCGGGCATGCTGGCGAGCGCCTCATTGGCCACGCCGACGATCTCGCGCGAGGCCGCAGCCGCGGGCACCTACGTGTTCGGGCTGGCGCTCGCGGTCACCACAGCGCTGGCGGTGCTCTGAGCAATGCCGGTGCGATCGGAGTTCACCAGGGAACGGCTCGACCAGCTCGCGGCCGCGGGCGGCATGGTCGCGCTCACCGACGACGAGCTTGCGACCTCACGAGCCGACGCGCTCCGCTCCCATCCCGCCGGCAGCGACCTGTGGGTCTTCGCCTACGGCTCGCTCATGTGGAACCCCGCCATCACCGTCGTCGAGAGCCGGCCCGCCACCCTCGCCGGATGGCAGCGGTCCTTCTGCATCGACCTGCCGGGCGGCCGCGGTTCGGCCGACCGGCCCGGACTCATGTGCGCGCTCGTGCCTTCGGGATGCTGCCACGGACTGGCGCTGCGCATCGCGGCCGCGGACGTCAAGTCAGAGACCACCAGCCTCTGGCTCCGCGAGATGGCCTTCGGCGCCTACCGCGCATCGCTCCTGCCGCTCACCGTGGGCGGCCTGCCCGTGGACAGTCTCGTCTTCGCGGCCCAGCCGTCCCTCGTGGTGGAGCTCGACATCGACGAGCAGGCACGACGGATCGCGCACGCCGAGGGTCCGGTCGGCACCAACCGCGACTACCTGTTCCGGCTCGCCGACGCTCTGCGGTTGCATGGCCTTGAGGACCCGTACATCACGAGCCTCGCCGCCCGCGTGCGCCAGCCACGAACGCGCAGCGGAGGTATGCCGCTCGGCTGAGCCCCGCGGCATACCTGAACGCACGCTCCCACCAGTCTGCTCATCGGCGGCTGTGGGTCTCTCGCCCGTGCCTCGAGACTGGTCGAGAACCCGTCAGCGTGTCCCCACCCAGCGCACCACGGCGGTAACGCGGCAAGCCTTCGTCCGCCGTTTTCACAGGTCGTCCAGGGCGCCGGCGCAGGCTGTCTCGGCGTTACGGTGATGGCGTCGTGGGCGTAAAATCTCTTGGGCGCGGCGTGAAGGAGAGGCCAGGGCCGATGACGAAGCGTTCAGGCGAGGACGAGCGGGAGTGGGCGGCTGACAAGCGCGACTTCGTGGCCGATCGACGAGACACCCTGGCTGATGAACGCGACGTCGACGCCGACACCAGGGATGCCGTCGCGGACGAGCGGCAGTCAGCCATGGACGCACGTGAAGCAGCGATGGACGAGCGGGAACGGCTGCAGGACGAGCGTGCTGCCGAGCTGGGTCTACCTGTCGACAGCGCCGGGCGATCCGAGGCTGTCGCGCAGCGGTCCGACGAGCGTGCCGCCCGGGGCCAGGAGCGTCTCGACAGAGAGGAGCTGCAGGCCCAACGTGACCGCGACTCGTCAGACCGGGATGCGGCGACGAAGCGACGGGACGCCGCGCTCCCGTCCACGAGGCTGGCCGTGGCCTTCGCCGAGATCGCCGAGCAGCTGTACTCCGCTGACACCTTCGACGATGTCCTGCTCCGCATCGCGCAAGCTGCGGTGTCCACGGTCACTGGCTGCGACATGGCCAGCGTCACGCTCAGCGAGCGCGGCGCCTACCAGACGGCCGCGACCACCGATTCGGCCGCGAGGGCCGTGGACCAGGCTCAGTACGACGCTCGCGAAGGACCCTCCTTGGACGCGGTCGACGCACCGATCGTGTATGCGCAGTCGTTCCCGGACGAGCGCTGGCCCCGGCTTGCATCGCGTCCGGCCGACCTGGGAGCACAGTCGGCCGCCTCCTACCGGCTCGCAGCCGCAAGTCTTGCGACCGAAGGGACCGGCGGCTCGCTGAACACCTACGGCAACGTGCCCGACGCATTCACCGACGAGGCCCAACAGATCGGGCTCATCCTGGCCGCGCATGCGTCGATGGCCGCGGGGGCCGTCCACGAACGCGCCAACCTTCAGGACCTGGCAGACAACCTGAGCACGGCCCTGTTGACCCGAGATGTCATCGGGCAGGCCAAGGGGATCCTGATGGAGCGGCTCAAGCTCACCCCGGAAGACGCCTTCGACGTGCTACGTCACTCGTCCCAGCGGCTGAACGAAAAGCTCCGGGCCGTGGCGCGAGCACTGGCCGAGACGGGCGAGCTCGACAACCGGGACCTTCCGCAAGGCTGACCGGCCCGTGGCTGCCATCTCGGTCGCGCGGAGATGAGAGCGCCCGCGATGACCAGGTCGTCGACACTGGTCCGGTCGGCCTTGTAGCCGCTGGCGGTGATCGCGAGCATGCAGCTCCGATGGCAGGCGTGGGTCGGGAGCAGGCGGCGGGGCAGGTTTTGAACGGCGGCGCCCTGGGTAGGTCTGCGCCACAAGGTCTGTCGGAAGGGCAATCGAGGAGGTGGCATGTCCCTGGCCGTTCCAGCCGCCCACGGCGATCCGTCCGACCGCGGAGGACTGGGCGCGCTCGAAGAGATGGTCGCCGATCCGGCATACCCCTGTCTGGGGGCAAAGTCGGTGTTCCGGCGTGACCGGGTCACGCACGTCGTGCTCGACGACATGGACGCGCCGGGCACGCCAGAGGTGTTGCTCGGACACCTCGAGGCGTTCGCCGAGGGCGGCTTCGACGCCGACGGGTTCCACTCGTTCATCGCCTCGTTCCGCGGCCCTGTGCACACGGATGAGGCGGGCTTCGAGCGATCCTTGTTCGAGCTGCTTCAGCACCTGCACGACGCCGACAGCGCACCGTGGGCGCCCGGGGTCCGGTCCGATCCGGCCGACCCGCACTTCGCCTTCAGCGTCCGGGGCACTGCGTACTTCATCGTCGGACTGCACCCGGCGGCCTCGCGCCTCGCACGCCGGGCGCCGCTGCCCACACTCGTCTTCAACCCGCATGAGCAGTTCGAGCGCCTCAGGGACGAGGGCAGGTTCGACGGCATGCGCACCCGGATCCGGGCACGGGACGAGCAGCTCCAGGGCTCGGTCAACCCGATGGTGGCCGACCACGGCGAGTCGAGCGAGGCCAGGCAGTACTCAGGTCGCTTCCACGATGCGCGCTGGGTTCCACCGCTCGACGTACACGAGGAAGACACTGACCGATGACCGACAGCGTGACGAGCCCAGGCGCCAAGCGCGAGCAGAGTGAGTCGGACAGCGAATGGCCCTCTCCGGCATACGGATTCGAGCGGCTGTCACCTCAGACCGGCGTCGCCTTCCTCCTGCCCGCCGGGGCGTGGCTGACCGTGGTGGACCCCGTGGGAGAGCAGGTCAGCGACTTCTTCTGCGTGATGGCCGACCGGCTCGACGAATGGTTCTCCTCGGGGCGGACGATCGACTACGCGAACTCGGTCGCGGTCACGACCGGCACGGTCCTCTATAGCAACCGCAGCCGCAGGATGGCCGTCGTCGAGCAGGACACGTGCGGACACCACGACATCCTGCTGACCCCATGCAGCCAGGAGACGTTCGACATCCTCTATCCACAGCTTGACGGTGCGTACCACCCGAGCTGCTACGAGAACCTCGCGACATCGATGGCGGCCTACGGGGTGGCACCGGACACCATCTCCACCACGCTCAACGTCTTCATGAACGTGTGGACCGAACGGGACGGCACCTTGCACATCGACCCTCCCACCTCCCGCGTCGGTGACCGCCTGACGCTGCGGTCCGAGGCAGACCTCGTCGTCGGGCTGACCGCCTGCTCGGCCGAGAAGTCGAACAACGGCTCGTGCAAGCCGATCGACTTCTCCGTGTCGCTGCCGGGATAGGTGAACACCGCTGGCGTGACGGCCCGCGCCGACGATCTGACCTTGGCTGAGGCCGAGCCACGCATCAGGGTATGCCGGTGCGTCGGCTCACGACCCATGACGATCTTCGAGAGCCGTTGGACGGCGGAAATCGCCGCGAATGGGTACGACCGACACAGCCCGCCAGGTTTGCTCGAGAAATGGGCGTGACGGCGCGGCTGGAAATCTCTTTGGGAGTGGACCTATGACGGAACGACCCATGAAGGATGCTGTGACGGAGGAAGCCGCGTCGGTCGCAGAGGACGCGAAGGAGCGCGGCCGCGACGTCGCACAGACCGCCACGTACGAGGCGAAGGACGTTGCGCGAGAGGCGAAGACACAGCTGATGCAGCTACTGGACCAGCTGCGTGTCGAGGCCCGCACGCAGGCGTCCGACCAGAGCCGCCGGGCCGCACAAGGCCTGCACTCGCTCGGCTCGGAGCTGGACCAGATGGCCACCTCGTCGCCGTCGGACGGCATCGCCAACGACCTCGTGCGACAGGCCGCCGACCGGGCTGCCAGCGCGGCACGATGGTTCGACTCGCGAGAGCCCGAACAGATGCTGGACGAGGTGCGTGACTTCGCCCGCCGGCGCCCGGGAACCTTCCTCGCGGGTGCCGCGGTGCTCGGCATCATCGGCGGCAGGCTGACCAGAGGTCTTGCCGGCGGCTCCTCGCAGAGCGGCCAGACGCGACCCACGCCGGGGAGCACAGCCAACCAGGCGACTGCCCCAGCTGCGGGCACCTCGAGCGCACTGTCCGCCAATGGCACGCCGGACCCGACGACCGGCACGACGGGCATGACCAGCCCGACCGCCCCGAGCCGCACGACGGCGGACGGAATGCCGCCGACTGGGCCGGATATTGCCGGAGCCGACTGGAAGGCCGTGCGATGACGACCTCGTCGCCTTACGACGAGGCCTTGGGTGGTCCGTCGGCCCGGGTCAGGGCCGACACCTCGTCGATCGGCGAGCTCGTGTCCGACATCAGCGAGGAGCTGTCGACCTTGCTGCGCCAGGAGGTCGCGCTCGCCAAGGCCGAGGCCAAGCAGGCCGCCCAACAGGCCGGGAAGGGAGCCGGCCTGTTCGGTGGCGCAGCCACTGCCGGCTGGATGACCTTGCTCTTCCTGTCGATTGCGGTCTGGGAGTGGCTCTCGGCCGGCATCGACAACCGCGGCTGGGCCGCGGTCATCGTCATGGCCGTCTGGGCCATCATCGCGGCGGTCCTTGCCGCGCTGGGCCGCAGCACCATCCGAAGCATTCAGGGAATGAGGCGGACCGTGGAGACCGGAAAGCGGATCCCGGACGCGCTCAAGGGAAATGAGGAGAGGGCATGACCACCAGCCATCCGGACCCGCGCTTCACCGAGGCGGGCGCGACCACGCCCGAGTCGACCGGCGTTTCCAGTGTTGGGCGGGGATACCCCGAGCCCTTCCCGGAGAGCGAGAACATCGATCCCGGCCGGCCCGGCTACTACCGCGACGACGACCCGGACGCCATCCGGCTCGACATCGAGCGGACTCGGTCGGAGCTGAGCCGCGACGTCAACGCGCTCGGAGAAGCCGTGACCCCAGGACACATCGCGCGCCGTGGGGCGGACCGCGTCCGTGACCGGGCCGTCGGCCTCAAGGAGCGGATCATGGGCAGCGCCTCCGACGTGGCCGGCTCCGCCACGGACCATGCCTCTGACATTGCCTCTGACGTGGCCTCAGGCGTGGGAGACAAAGCCCAAGAGGCGGCATACGCGGTGCGCCGCCAAGCGACGGGCTCACCCCTTGCGGCGGGCCTGGTGGCGCTGGCCGCCGGGTGGGTCGTCGGTGCCCTCGTGCCGGCCACGCAGAAGGAGCGCGAGATCGCCGAGACCGTGAAGGACAACGCGACGCCGGTGATCGATGAGGCGCGCTCGACGGCGAAGCAGGTGGCCCAGGAGTCCGCCGACCACCTGAAGGAGCCGGCCCGGGAGGCCGCCGAGTCGGTCAAGCAGCAGGCGCAGTCTGCCGCCGAGAACGTCAAGGAGGAGGGTAAGCAGGCGGCTCAGGACGTCCGAGACAGTGCGGCTCAGTCGACCGACAACGTGAGGCGCGACACGCAGTAGCACCCAAGCTCGCCTCCGGCCGCTGGACGACCGGGCGTCACCACCTCTCGCGAGCAGTCATGCGAGGAGCGGTGACGCCCGGCCTCGTCGGGCGGCTCCTGAGGTAGTGGTCCGCCGAATGTGCGGATGCCGGGTCGTGTCTGGGTACGAACAGGCCCTGAGGCTTCAACCACGTGGCTTCGCGCGCCGCCTCGTACGTGAGGGCGCCAGAGGCCGAAAGGTTGTCCTTGATCCCCGTTATCGCTTCCGTCCCATCCGGGCATGTGTACGTCAGGCATCTCGACCCGCCCGAGGGTGCGGCCCTGGCAAGGCGGCTCTCTGACCCGAAGCCTCGGGCGGATGTCCCCGACGCTCAGTGGTGGCCGCCCCGGATGCTGGAGCCTGGTTGGGTCGACGCCCACGCCGGCGAGTTCGACCTCATGCACATCCACTTCGGCTTCGACGCGGTGACCCCGGAGAGTCTCGCCGACGTCGTCGCCGACCTCAGGCGGCACCGGCGGCCCCTGATCGTGACGGTCCACGACCTTCGCAACCCGCACCATCGCGAACGCGGGCTGCACGATGCGCAGCTCGACGTCCTTGTCGAGAGCGCCGATGCCGTGCTCACGCTGACCTCCGGGGCGGCTCGGGAGATCGCTGAGCGCTGGGGCCGTGAAGCCCGCGTCGTGCCCCACCCACACGTCGTCGAGGAGCCACGGCTGTCGCGGCCTCGCCGGCGGCACGACGGCTTCGTCATCGGCGTGCACGCGAAGAGCCTCCGGGCCGGGATGGACCCCCTGCCGGTCATCGAGGAGATCGTCCGGGCGCTGCCGCGGCTTGCCGGGGCTCGGCTGCGCGTCGACGCCCACACCGACGTCATGACCCCGGGACACCAGCGCCACGCCCCCGACCTGGAGCCGCGGCTGCGTGAGCTCGAACGAGCCGGACTGCTCGACCTGCGCGTTCACGACTACTTCTCCGACGAGGAGCTCTGGGACTATCTCGAGTCGCTCGACGTGTCGGTGCTGCCCTACCGCTTCGGCACGCACTCGGGCTGGCTCGAGGCCTGCCATGATCTCGGCACGACGGTGGTGGCGCCGGACTGCGGCTACTACGCCGACCAGCGTCCGTGCCTGGTGTACGGGGTCCCGTCAGCCGACAGCAGCGACCCAACCGGGCCCGCGACGCAGACGCCGTCGTTGGCCGCCGCCCTCCTCACGGCCCACCGTGTCGGGCAGAATTGGCGAGCGAATCCGGAGGACCGCAGACGCGAGCGGCGGGAGATCGCCCTCGTCCACCAGCAGGTGTATACCGCCGCCCTGGCCGACGTCGCCGTGCGGGGTGTCGCATGCGCATCGTGATCCTGGCCGCGGCGAGCCACCCGATCGCCGAACCGTTCGCCGGCGGTCTCGAGTCGCTGACCTGGCACCTCGTGCGCGGGCTGCGTCAGCGTGATGTCGAGGTCTGTCTCTTCGCCGCGCCCGGGAGCGACCCTCGGCTGGGTGCCACTCAGCTCGACGTGGACCCCCTCGGCCTCAGCGCGGCGGCGCGGCGCGACGTGGCCATGGTGCCCGAGGCCTGGCTGCGCGAGCACCATGCCTACCTGCAGGTGATGCTCGCTCTGCAGCGACGCGATGATGTCGACGTCGTCCACAACAACAGCCTTCACCACCTTCCCGTCGCGATGTCGGGGTCCGTGCCGGCGCCCATGCTGACGACGCTGCACACCCCGCCGACACCGTGGCTCGAACCGGCGATCCAGATCGACTCACGGATGCCGAACCGCCTGCGGCACAGTCATTTCGTGGCGGTCAGCTCGCACACTGCGGGCTCCTGGTCGCATGTCGCCGGTGCCCGGGTCGTGCCCAACGGAGTCGACGTCGACCGCTGGCTGCCGGGGCCGGGAGGCCCGGACCTTGCCTGGGTCGGTCGCATCGTCCCGGAGAAGGCCCCGCACCGGGCCGTCGCGATGGCACGGGCCTCGGGACGCCGGTTGCGCTTGGCCGGACCGATCGGCGACCGAGCATACTTCGAGACCACGGTGGCGACCCGGCTCGGTGGAGGTGTCGAGTACGTAGGGCACCTCGACACCGACAGCCTTGTCGAGCTCTTCGGCACCAGCGCGGTCACCCTCGTGACCCCAGAGTGGGACGAGCCCTACGGCCTGGTTGCGGCGGAGTCGCTGGCCTGCGGGACCCCGGTGGTCGCACTCGATCGAGGCGGCCTGCGAGAGTTCGTCACCTCGTCCGTGGGCGTGCTGCTCGCTCCGGACGCCGATCCTGCGAGTGCCGTCCTGGCCATCGACTCTGCCGAGCGCCTGGACCGCGCGACGTGTCGCGCCCACGCCGTGGCGACGTGCTCCGTGGATCGCATGGTGGAGGACTATCTCGACCTCTACCGGTCGCTCTCGTGGATGCAGGGGGCAGCATGATCGGGTACTACGTGCACCATCACGGCATCGGTCACCGCACCCGGTTCGGTTCCGTCGCGGGGCGCCTTCGCTCCCCGGTCACAGGGATCAGCTCGATGCATTCCGCAGGCTGGCCCGGGCCCTGGCTCCAGCTGGCCCGCGACGACGAGGCGGTCCGGCAAACGGACGGAACCAGTGGCGACCACGGCGCTCGGCCGGGCCTCGAGCGGATCGACCCGACCGCGCACGTCCTGCACTGGGTGCCGCGCCACGACGCCGGCCTGGGCCGACGAGCGGCGCAGCTGACGTCGTGGCTCGACCGCACCCGCCCCGCGCTCATGGTCGTCGACGTGTCGGTCGAGGTGGCGCTGCTCTCCCGCCTCAGCGGCATACCGGTCGTCGTCGTCGCCCTGCCTGGCACCCGGGCCGACCGTGCCCACAGGACCGCCTACGACCTGGCCGATGCGCTGCTCGCACCGTGGCCACCGGGGGCACACACCAAGGGTTGGCCGGCTGTGTGGCGGGCGAAGCTGTGGGCCGTCGGGGGCATCTCACGCTTCGACGGACATGACCCGACGACCGTCACAGCACATGCCGCGGCGACGAGCGCCCCGGGGGAGCCGGGGCAGCGGCGACGCCGGGTGTTGCTGCTGTGGGGTGCCGGAGGACGTGGCGTCCCAGCCGCCGAGGTGTTTGCTGCTCGGGTCGCCGCGCCGGAGTGGGAATGGCTCGAACGCAGTCCCGAGTCACCCTCGCCCGATCTGTGGGCCGACCTCTGCTCTGCCGATGTCGTCGTGACCCACGGCGGCCAGAACGCGGTCGCCGACGTCGCCGCCGCACGCCGGCCGGCGGTCGTTGTCGCCCAGCCCCGGCCGTTCGACGAGCAGGTGGCCACCGCTGATGCCGTCGACCGTCTCGGGCTCGCCGTCGGCCTGCGGTCGTGGCCTGCCGACGCAACCGCCTGGCCCGGCATCCTCGAGCGCGCCGTGTCGCGGGGCGGGAAGGGTTGGGACCGCTGGTCCTCCGGTAACGGCGCCGGCGCCGCCGCCCGGCTGCTCGACGGCCTGGCCACCCAGCTCATGCCCGACCAGGCGCGCCCGATCGGACAGATGCGCTCGCCGTCGCCAGCCCTCGGGCGGCCCGTCGGAGCACCGTGAGCCAGCGTCGAATCGCGGTCGTGACCATCGTCCACGGCCGGCACATGCACCTGCGGCGCCAGCTGTGGGGACTGCGCCGGCAGCACCGAGCCCCTGATGTGCACGTCGTCGTCGCGATGGACGACAGCGACGTCCCTGGCATCGTCGCGGCCGACCCCTGCGCACCCGAGACCCACGTGCCGAGCATCACCCGCAGGGACGGGCGCCTGCCCTTGGCTGCCGCGCGCAACCTCGGCGTTGCCCGTGCCCTCGATGCTGGAGCCGAGTACCTCGTGCTGCTCGACGTGGACTGCATCCCATCTCCGACGTTGGTCAGAAGGTATGCCGCGGTGCTGGACGAGCGGGCCGCCGGCCGCGACGCGCTTTCGGCTCCCGCCCGACCCGACACCGACGAGTCTCGGGCCGCGCCATGCGTGCTGGCGGGGGAGGTGCTCTATCTGCCACCGCCACCCGCAGGTCGTGACTACCGCGAGCTCGACCTCGATGCCGTGGGCTCCGCCCATCCCGCTCGCCCCATACTCGCGGCTGACGAGGTGCGCCCGGCCGAAGACCTGCGCCTGTTCTGGTCGCTGTCCTTCGCTTTGACGTCGAGGACGTGGTCCGCCACAGGCGGATTCGACGATGGCTACCTCGGCTACGGGGGTGAGGACACCGACTTCGGGCAGCGGCTGGGGCGCGCCGGCGGGCGCATGCTCTGGGTCGGCGGCGCGGTCGCCTTCCACCAGCATCACCCGACCAGCCGCCCGCCCGTCGAGCACGCGCCCGACATTGTCAGCAACGCCAACAGGTTCGCGCAGCGCTGGGGGTGGTGGCCCATGGAGAGCTGGCTGGAGGCGTTCCGCGAACGGGGCATCGCGCGAAAGCGCTCGGACGGCTCCTGGGAGACGACGCTGGGGGCGGAGGCTAGCAGTGACCGCGTGCAGAGGTCTGTGTTGGGTATGGGAGACGCGTCAGCAGCCGCCATAGAAGGAGAATCTCTGTGAAGGTCGGATACTTCCTGTCCTGTGAGGAGTACACGCCGTCCCAGCTGGTCGAGCAGGCCCGCCTCGCCGAGGAGGCGGGGTTCACCGGGCTGTGGATCAGCGACCACTACCACCCGTGGAACGACGCCCAGGGACAGAGCCCGTTCGTGTGGTCGGTCATCGGCGCGATCTCGCAGGTGTGCTCGCTGCCGCTCATGACGGCGGTCACGTGTCCGACCGTGCGGATCCACCCGGCTGTCGTCGCACAAGCAGCGGCGACCGCGTCGGTACTGCTGGATGGGAGGTTCGTGCTGGGTGTCGGCACCGGTGAGGCCCTGAACGAGCACATCCTCGGTGACGCGTGGCCGGAGGAGGAGGTGCGCCTGGAGATGCTCGAGGAGGCCGTCGAGGTGATGCGGCGGCTCTGGAGCGGCGAGGTTGTCTCGCACCGCGGCACGCACTACACCGTCGACACTGCGCGCTTGTACACGCTGCCGGACGAGCCGCCGGAGGTGTACGTGTCGGCCTTCGGCCCGAAGGCGCTCGATGTTGCCACGCGGATCGGCGACGGCTTCGTGACCACCCAGCCAGACGGTGACTCCGTCCGCGAGTTCCGGTCGGGTGCAACGAGCTCGGCGAAGTGCGTCGGTGGGGTCAAGGTCGCCTTCGCGGCTACGCGCGAGGAGGGCGTGGACCACGCCCACCGTCTGTGGGCGAACGCCGGGGTTCCGGGAGAGCTGGCCCAGGTGCTGCCCAACCCGAAGCACTTCGAGCAGGCGTCCCAGCTGGTGACGCGGGAGGCGACGGGGGAGTCCGTTGTCGCCGGCAGCGACGCCGCCGAGCACAGGGACGGTTTGGAGCCGTATGCCGCGGCCGGCTTCGACGAGGTCTATGTGGCCAACATGGGCCCGCACTACCAGGACATGATCCGGTTCTACGGGGAGCACGTCCTGCCGGAGGTGGCTGCCTCCTGATCGGATCACCACGGACCTGGTCGGCAGCTCCGCTCGACTCGCTCAAGCCGGAGGGTACGGGGACCCGTTGAGCAGCCCGGCCAGATGTGCCGCGTTGACCGCCAGGCTCGACGTCACGCCCGTGACGGCCTCGGGTGCCTCGTCGAGGTCCTTGTAGTCGGTGCCGTGCATCGCCTCGCCGTTCCAGTAGGTGACGCCACCGGCCGGGATGGTGAATCCGACGTCGTTCAGGGCCTGGAACAGCACACCGCTGATGTGGTGCGCGCCATCCTCGTTGCCGACCACGACCCCGACCGCCACCTTGCCGTAGGTGCGCAGCCGTCCCTCGTCGTCCTTCTCCGACAGCTCTGCGTCAAGCCGTTCCAGCACGCGTTGGCACACGCTGCTCTGCTGCCCGAGCCAGGTCGGGGTGGCGACGACGACGATGTCGCTGGCGATGAGCTGTTCGCGGATGAGCGGCCACTCGTCGCCGTCGCCCATGTCCATCTCGACGCCGGGACGGATGTCGTGGTCGACGACGCGGACCATCGAACCGGCCACGTCATGTGAGGCGAGCGCGTCGAGGACCTGCTGGGCGAGCAGCTCGGTGCTCGACTCGGCGGGCGACGGGCTCAGGGTGCAGTTGAGCGCAAGGGCACGAAGCGGCATACGGACTCCTCCTCGGAATCAGGCTGGGAACGCTTGGTTTCCAAGCGCGGTCGTGCGACCAGCACGACGAGTCGAAGGTCCCCTACCCCCACGGGCGAGGGTGGTAACCCGCATCGGCCGTTAGGCTCGCGAACGGCGCCGACCCGGCATTCAGGTGAGGTGCTCGCGCTCCCACCACACGTGCTCGAGCACCCGAAGATCGGGGACCGACATCGACCACGCCCCGTGAAGGTAGGCGTCGAACTCCATGAGCGAAGCACTGCCCCCGCACGCGATGAACTCCTGCCAGAGTCCTCCCGCGGACAGGGCGCCAGAGTCCAGGGCGTGCCGTACTTCGGCGCTCGTGCCGCGGAGGTCGGAGCCTGGTTCGAGGAGCGAGGGCAGCACGGATGACTGCCGGCGCTCAGGGACCCCCAGCCGGCGCAGCGACTCCCGCTCGTGGCGCCGCTGGAGGATGCGAGACAGACGCGTCCGGGCCTCGACGGCCCGTGCGAGAGCTCTCCGGGCGCGATCATGCGCGAGCGCCACATCCTCGTCGCTGCTGGTGGCGCCCTCCTCGAGCAGCGCGTTCAGCCGGACCCCGCATTCGGTCGCCCGCGCTCTGGCCGCCTCGCGGGCACGCGCCCACACCGCACTGGTCTGATCGTCAAAGCTCAGGACCCTGAACTGGCTTCCGTGTTCTCCCATCGGCTCACCTACGGGACGCACATGCCTCGAGCCGCCGTTGCCTGACCGCCTCAGCAATCCAGCGATCCTATCGGCGATGGCTGGGTGCGGCAGGTCCTGGATCCGGCTCTGGGTGGCCCGGGTCCGGCTCTGCGCGGGTATGTAACCCCCGGGGAACATCGAGAGGAGCGTCATGACGGAGGGGTTCGCCCTCGGGTTCGGTTGGTTGATCTTCCTGGTGCTGCTTGCCGTCCTGGCGGCCGTGCTGCTGCGGAGCAGGTCGTGAGCCCGCTGTCTGAGGGCGAGTACTCGCCGTCGGGCCTGCCTCGCCGGTCCGGGCGAAGCGGTCGATCACTCCTCGCCGCTGGGCTCCTCGGCTCCGTGTGCGTCGCAGGTTGCGTGGCCCCGGCCTTCGACTCGGGTGCGTTCACGCACAACGCGATCCAGGCGCTGGACTCCGCGCAGAGCCAGACCAGGACGGCATACCTGGCCGTGCAGGCCAAGCTCGACGACAAGCTGACCCAGCCCTACGTCGACAACGTCGTGACCGAGTCCGAGGACGCGATGGGCCCGATCGAGGACAGCTTCGGCAACGTCGACCCACCCACGGCGGCTGATGGCAAGCTGCGGGATGATGTGGGCCAGCTGCTCACCGACGCGGCAGACGCGCTTTCCACGGCTCGGATCGCGGTGCGCGAGCATGACGAGCGGGGTATGCGGCAGAGCGTCAAGGACCTGGGCAAGCTGGCCGACCAGCTCGAGAAGAAGTCGCAGGCCCTGTCGTGAAGAAGCTCTTCGCGCTGAGCCTCGGGATCCTCACGGCCATCGGCGGGTTCGTCGACATCGGCGACCTTGTCACCAACGGCCTGGTCGGCTCGCGATTCGGGATGTCGCTGGCGTGGGTCGTCGTGGTCGGCATCATCGGCATCTGCGTCTTCGCGGAGATGAGTGGCCGTGTTGCTGCGGTGAGCGGCCGGGCGACCTTCGACCTGGTGCGCGAACGCCTCGGGCCCCGAATGGGACTGGCCAACCTGCTCGCATCGATGGCGGTGACTCTACTGACCTTCGCGGCCGAGATCGGCGGCGTCGCCCTGGCACTGCAGCTGGCGACCGATGTCAACCGGTACCTGTGGATCCCGATCGTCGGGACTGTCGTGTGGATCGTGCTGTGGCGGGCCAAGTTCTCTGTCCTGGAGAACGCGTTCGGTCTCGGCGGGCTCGCCCTGGTCGTGTTCGCGGTCGCGCTGTGGCAGCTCGGCCCGGACTGGTCCGACCTGTGGCGCCAGGCGTCCGGGCCGATCGTCCCGCACGACGAGAGCCACACGACGTACTGGTACTACGCCGTGGCCTTGTTCGGCGCGGCGATGACCCCGTACGAGGTGTTCTTCTTCTCCTCCGGGGGTGTCGAGGAGCGGTGGACCAGCCGCGACCTCGGCACGATGCGGTCCAACGTGTTCGTCGGGTTCCCGCTCGGCGGGACGATCTCCCTGGCGATCGCGGCGTGCGCGGCCGTTGTCTATCTGCCGCAAGGGGTTCAGGTCGACACGCTGGGCCAGATCGGGATGCCGATCGGCATGGCTCTCGGTCAGCTGGGAATCGCCTTGGCACTCATCGGTTTCTTCGCTGCCACCTTCGGGGCAGCCTGCGAGACAGGGCTTTCCGTCGGCTACAGCATCGCGCAGTATTTCGGCTGGCAGTGGGGCAAGTTTGTCGAGCCGCTCAAGGCAGCCCGATTCCACGTGGTCCTGCTGTTGTCCGCTATCGCCGCGGTCGGCGTGCTCCTCACGACGGTCGATCCGATCATGCTCACCGAGTACTCGGTGGTCTTCTCGGCCATCGCGCTGCCGTTGACGTACTTCCCGATCCTCGTCGTCGCGAACGACCGCACCTACATGGGCCGGCATGCGAACGGGCGGCTGGCCAACATCTTCGGCTCCATCTACCTGGTCGTGGTCATCGTCGCAGCAGTCGCCGCGATCCCGCTGATGATCATCACCCGAGCCGGACAGTGAGGCCCCGATGACGCATCCAGCGCAGCCCTATCCCGCTCGGACCCAGCGGGCGCAGCCGACCCGTGAGGCCACCTCCCGGCCGAACTCGGTACGCCTGGACGTGATGCTGCGCCTGCTCGACCACCAGATCGTCGGACCCGACGACGAGCTGCTCGGCAACGTCGATGACGTCGAGATGCTCGACACGGGCGCCGGGCTCTTCGTCACTGGCATCGCCATCGGACCGGCGTCGTTGGCACAGCGGCTGCCCGGGCGAATCGGCGACTGGCTGTACGCCATCTGGCGCCGCCTGCACCCCGACCCCGATCCCCAGCCGCTCGTGGTACCGATCGAGCGCGTCACCCGGATCGACTCGGCCGTCGAAGTGGACCAGTATGCCGCCAGGATCCTGGGTGAGGCCTTCGGGCTCGAGGTGTGGCTCAGGAAGTACGTCGTGTCCCGGATCCCCGGAGCCAAGGGCGGCGGCGACGACAGAGAAGCGGCGCAACGGGCGCCGGACGACGCACGCGCGCCCGGCCCCGGCGCGACCCGAGACCCGCTCCCGGGCGCCTGCTTCGCGAGCGCCTTCGTGGGTCGCGAAGTCGTGGACGAGTCGACTCACGACCAGGTCGGCAAGCTCTGCGAGATCCACACAGCAGCAGGGCCCCTGGACGCCCCGCAAACCCCGATGCAGGTCACCCACCTGCAGTACGGACAGCATCTTCGCGGGTCCGAGCTCGGGTACAACGCCGACAGCAAGCAGGGCCCGTGGGTCGTTGCCTCGCTCGTCCGGCACTGGCAGCGTGGCAACCGGGTCGTCCCAGCAACGCTGGTGCGCGACCTCGGTGGTCCCGACCGGCCCGTGGTGGTCAGCAGCACCGCCCACCTTCGCCACCCGTATGCCGTCAGCGACCAAGGGGACTGAGCGCGCCAGTCCGGCTGGTGGGACGGCATACCTCGCGGTGCTGGGCGTGGGTTTCCACGAACGCCCCAGGGGGTAGGTGAGCGGACAACCTCAACCGCAAGGAGAATGCCGTGCCCGATGTCGTCGACCTCATCAAGAACGACCACCGCGAGGTGGAGCGACTCTTCGACCTGCTGCGCGACCCGGCATCCCGAGCCCAGAACGTGCCTGTCCTGGTCACCCTGCTCACGGCGCACAGCCGCGCCGAGGAGGCTGCCGTCTACCCGGTGGCCCGCGACGAGGCCGGAGCGGCAGACACGGTGGCGCACTCCCAGACCGAGCACGCCGAGGCCGACGAGCTGCTCAAGCGGCTCGAGTCAGCTGACCCCGAGTCGGACGACTTCGACTCGGTCCTCGATGAGCTCGTCCACGCCGTGTCCCACCACGTCGAGGAGGAGGAGTCCACGGTGCTGCCGGCGATGAGCCAGGGCCTCGACGACACCCGGCGCGACGAGCTGGCCGAGGCGTTCCTTGCCAGCCGGGCCGAGCACATCGGCGACACCCCGGAGGACATCACGCTGGCCGAGCGTCGCACCCAGGCGGCCAACGCCGACATCGACGGCCGCGGGTCGAAGTCCAAGGACGAGATCGCCGAGGAGCTCGCCGCGAAGGCGAAGGAAGAGGAGTCCGAAGAGGAGTGACGTCCATGGAGCGGGCCGTGGCTGACTCATGAGGAGCGTCGGCGTCGAGGAAGAGCTGCTCCTCGTCGATCCCCACACCGGGCGGCCTCGGTCGGTGTCGGGCCAGCTGCTGCAACGGGCGCGGGTCGACAGCCTCCCCGACGTCGGCGTGCGGGGCGCGATCGAGGGCGAGTTCCACCAGCAGGTCGTCGAGATCCACACCGCCCCGGTCACCGACCTGCGCGACCTCGACGCCGAGGTCGACCACTGGCGCACCGAGGCGTTCTCGGCCGCGCGTCAGACCGGCGCCGCCGTGGCCGCGCTGGCCGCCTCTCCGCTCCCGGCAACAGCGGTCCTGGCCGACTCAGAACGCTACCGGTGGATCCAGGAGCGATACCAGGTCGTGACGCGCGAAACCATGACCTGTGGCCTTCACGTGCACGTATCGGTCGAGTCCGACCACGAAGGCGTGGCCGTCATCGACCGGCTGAGGCCGTGGCTGCCGGTTGTGCTGGCGTTGTCGTCGAACTCGCCGTTCACCGGCGGTCAGGACAGCGGCTTCGCGAGCTACCGCACCCAGATGCAGGGGCGATGGCCCGCGTGGGGCCAGACCGAACCATTCGGCACGGCCGAGGCCTATCACCGGCTCGTGCGGCGGATGAAAGACACAGGTGTCATCCTCGACGAGGCGATGGTGTCCTTCGACGCCCGGCTCTCGCACCGCTACCCCACGGTCGAGATCAGATGCCCCGACGTGTGTCTTCGTCGAGCCGACACCGTGCTCGTCGCCGCTGTATGCCGCGGACTGGTCGAGGCTGCGGCGGCCGGCTGGCGCCGGGGTGAGCCGTTCCCCGACGTGCCGACCGCCCTGCTCAAGCTCGCGACGTGGCAGGCGAGCCGAGAAGGTCTCTCGGGTCAGCTCATCGACCCGGCGACCTGCCGGCCCGCCCCGGCGGCGGCCGTCGTCGACGAGCTGATCACCTACATCTGGCCGCACGTCGATGCCGCCGGCGACAGCTGCGTAGTGCGGGCTGGGGTGAAGCGTCTGCTCGAGGCCGGAACTGGGGCCGACCTCCAGCGTCGCCGGGCCGCACGCACGGGTCGCCTCATCGACGTGGTGAGCCAGGCGGTTCGCCTGACCGCCGGCATGGAGGACGTGTGACCTCGCCGATTGGGTAACTGAGAGGCATGGAGTCGACGCCATTCGAGAGGTCCGTCGCCACGGGTGACGCCAGGGATGCGGTGCGCAGAGCGATTTCCGCCCGATGGCTCGGCTTGCTGCTCTGGTGGGCGGGGGCGCTCGCTCTGCTGGGCCTGTGCGTCGCGGAGCCGCCGTTGTTCCCGCTCGCCGCTGTGCTGGTCGTGGTGCTGGTGGGGTGGCGCCGCCAGCTCCGCTGAGGACACCGCGGGCCTTGTGTGATGCCAAGTGGACGCTCTGCTGTGCTCTTGGCACCACAGACCGCCCTGCGTCGGACCCTCAGTCGGCCGGCTCGCTGCGAAGGCGATCGTTGTCCTGGCTGAGCGAGGTGTTGCGGGACCGCAGATCGCGGTTTCGCACTGTGAGGTCGGCGTTGTCGTCCTGAAGGTCGAGCACCATCGCGACAGCGGCCAGCGTGACGCCGCTGTCCACCAGCTCGGAGATCCGCCTGATGCGCGCCACGTCGGCATCGCTGTAGCGGCGGGTCCCACCATCGGTCCGCGCCGGCGTCACCAGCCCGTGCTGCTCATACAGCCGCAGGGTCGGAACGGGCAGACCAGCGAGCTCGGCTGCCACTGAGATGGCGTAGAGCGGGTGCTTCGAGGGGCTTGAAGTGTCGCGGTCCAATCGGCTGCTCCAGGGCTTGACAAACGATCGTTTCAACCTTACAAAACCTGTATTCAATGCCTGAGATCATATCAGGGGCTGGTACAGATCGGAACGCGAACGCCATGGAGGTGGCTGCGGTGCTGAGGCGAGCTGCCCAGTGGTGCAGGTCGGCTGGTGAAGGTCGGCGTGTGGGAGTCTTCCTGGAGCGGGACGGGGCCGGCGAGTGGTGGTGCGGAGCGAACCGGAGGCATGGACGATGAGCCAGGCATCGGCCCCCGAGAAGGGGCCAGAGCTGGGCTGGCTGTTTCCCGGGGAGGACGAGACAGCCGTCCTGGCGAGAAGGACACCCTGGGCTGAGACGCCTTTGGGCGATCCCGCCGGCTGGTCTCCGGAGCTCGCCGCCGCGATCCGCACGGTGATGCCGTCGAAGGTTCCGATGCTCCTTTGGTGGGGCGACGACCTGGTCCAGATCTACAACGAGGCGTACCGCTCGCTGCTGGGTTCGAAGCATCCCGGTGCGATGGGTCAGCCCGCCACGGTGTGCTGGGCGGAGGTGTGGGATGACGTCGGGCCCATGGCCGCACACGTGCGCGCATCCGGCGAGGCCACGTTCGAGCAGGACCTGCTGTTGTTCATCGACAGACACGGGTACCTCGAGGAAACCTACTGGACGTTCTCGTACAGCCCGATCAGCTCGGCACAGGGCGGTGTGCTGGGCGTCTTCGTCGCGACGACCGACGTCACCCTCCCCGTGGTCGAGGCGCGGCGGCTCGGGATCGTGCGCGACCTGGCCGTGCTCTCGAGCGCGGACTACACGTCAAGGGACGCCATCGCCGAGGCCGTCACGCGGGTGCTGGCCAAGAACCGTCAAGCCGTGCCGTTCGCGGCGATCTACCTGCCATCTGAGGCGGGAGGTCTGGTGCGGGCCGCGCAGTACGGGCTATCGGGCGAGTCTCCACAGCTGCCCGATGCAATCGGCGCGGACGCGCGCGAGCACCCGCTGGTCAAGGTAGCGGCCTCTCGGGTGCGGATGCAGGTCAGCTACGACCCGGATGAGATCGGCGCTGCGCCGGGCCCGCTCGGTCCCCTTTCCCCGAGCAGCGCACTGGTCGTGCCCCTGGGTGCCGTGGGTCGTCCCCTGGAAGGGGTGGTCGTCCTGGGGATCAACCCGTACCGTCGAGTCGACGAACGCTTCTCGACCTACGCCACGCTGGTCACCCGGCAGCTGTCTGCGCTCTTCGTCGACGTTCGCGCCGCGGCCGACGAGCGCGCGCGGACGGCAGCCCTGGCCGAGCTGGACAAGACCAAGACCGAGTTCTTCGCCAACGTCAGCCACGAGTTCCGGACCCCGTTGACGGTCGCCCTGTCGGCCGTGGACGAGCTGCAGGCTTCGGGTCTGTCCGAGTCGCAGGCCCAGCATGTCAACGCCATACAGCGATCGACCGAGCGGCTCAACCGTCTGGTCGACACGCTTCTGAGCTTCGCCCAGGCAGAGGCAGGCCGGCTGGTCCCGCACCGCGAGCCGACCGATGTTGCCGAGCTCACGGGCAACGTGGTGGGCATGTTCCGCAGCGCGATCGAGTCGGCCGGCCTGGCCCTGGACGCCGACTTCGGGACGACTGACGGCGAGGACCCGTCCACCCGGATGATCGACCCGGAAGCGTGGGTCAAGATCGTCGGAAACCTGCTCTCGAACGCCTACAAGTTCACCGACTCCGGGAGCATCCGAGTCAGCCTGGATCAGACCGAGGACGGCGTCGTGCTTGCCGTCCGGGACACCGGCCCCGGGATCGCCGAGCATGACGCCGAGCGCGTCTTTCAACGGTTCCACCAGGTCGCGCGCCGACCCGCTCGCGGCACCGCGGGCACCGGCATAGGGCTGGCGCTCGTCAAGGACCTCGTCGAGGCCCAAGGGGGCCGAGTCACCCTCGACAGCACCCCCGGGCAGGGAAGCGAGTTCACCGTTCACCTCCCTGCCCCCGCGATGAGTCGCGCCGCCGCACGGGTGGAGCTCGACCGACCCGCGAGCGGTCTGTTGCCCGAGCTGTCGGACGCGCTGGAGCTGCCGTCCGGCACAGGGGAGGCCCCGGCGCACGACGGCCAGCCGACTCTGCTCCTCGTCGAGGACAACGTGGATCTGCGCGGGTACGTGACGCGCCTGCTCACCGAAGACGGGTGGAGTGTGGTCGCCGTCCCCGATGCGCCGAGCGCGCTGCAGACCGAACGGGTCCCCGACCTCGTCCTGTGCGACGTCATGCTGCCCGGGCCCAGCGGGCTCGACCTGGTCACGACCATGCGAGCGACTCCCGACTGGGCCTCGGTCCCCGTGGTCCTGCTGACCGCACGTTCCGGGCCGAAAGAGGTGGCCGGCGGGCTCTCGGCGGGAGCCAACGACTACGTCGGCAAGCCGTTCGACCCGATCGAGCTTCTCGCTCGACTGCGCACCCACTACGAGCTCGCTCAGGACCGCAGCCAGGCTCTCGTCGAGGCGGAGCAGAAGGTCGGGCAGCTGCAGACGGCGCTCACCACCAGCCGTTCGATCGGGATGGCCGTCGGTGTGCTGATGTCCTCACGCCAGCTGACCAGCGACCGCGCCTTCGACCTGCTCCGCACTCACAGCAACGACACCAACCGCAAGATCAGCGACATCGCCGAAGACGTCGTGCTCACCGGCCAGATCCCCCCGGCGCGGTGAGTCAGGCCGTTCGAGGTATTCCGGTGGAGCGTGATAGCTCGGGCCATCTCACGGCGATCTCATGACGTCATACCTCGACCGGGAGGCACTGGCGGCCTGCCGGAGGTCTGCAGCACTGCCACATCCTGACCGGCCGCCGACCACGGCCGGGACAGGGTGATGACCGCGAGGGCCGACGTAGGCAGCGCGACCGGCTCGCCAGTGAGGGTCCAGGCCAGGTCCTCGAGCCCGGGGTTGTGGCCGACCAGGACCACCGTCTCGGCGTCCTCCGGCAGCTCACGAACTACCGCGAGGAGCTCACGGTCCGACGCGGCATACAGCCTCTCGTCCACGAGCGTCTCCGGCGGGGCGCTGAGCTCCGCCACTACCAGGTCCCACGTGCTACGGGTGCGGTTGGCCGGCGAGACGAGGGCCAGGTCGATCTGGTCGACATGGTGTGCGAGCCAGACGCCAGCCTCGGGCGCCTGGCGCCGGCCGCGCGGCGCCAGAGGCCGGTCGACGTCGGCCTCGCCGCCCGACCAGTCGGACTTCGCGTGACGGAGCAGGATCAGGGTGTGGTCAGCCATGGCAGGCCTCCGAGGCGGGTCATCCGAGATGGAACCGATCATCTCAGGTGCGACGTCCGTTGCCGGCAGCCAATTAGTTAGTACCCTTGAACTAATGAACTCGCCAGCGACCCGCACAGCTCTCGGTCCCAGCTACAAGTGGATCGCCCTGTCCACCACGACGCTCGGCGTCCTGATCGCCACGATCAACTCGTCGATCCTGCTGATCGCCCTGCCCGACATCTTCCGCGGCCTGCAGATCAACCCGCTCGCCCCGGGCAACTCCAGCTACCTGCTCTGGCTGATCATGGGCTATCTCGTCGTCACCGCCGTGCTGGTCGTCACCTTCGGGCGCCTCGGCGACATGTACGGCCGGGTCAGGATGTTCAACGCCGGCTTCGCGATCTTCACCTTCTTCTCGGTGGCCCTGGCCGTGACCTGGCTGACCGGGACGCAGGGCGTCGTCTGGCTGATCGTCATGCGCATCCTGCAAGGGGTCGGCGGCGCGCTGCTCATGGCCAACTCCTCGGCGATCATCACGGACGCGTTCCCGTCGGACCAGCGCGGGCTCGCGCTCGGCCTCAACATGGTCTCCGGAATCGCCGGTTCCTTCCTCGGCCTGGTGATCGGCGGCGTCCTCGCACCCGTGCACTGGCGCTACGTGTTCCTCGTCTCGGTGCCGTTCAGCCTCTTCGGGACACTGTGGGGTTACCTCAAGCTGCGTGACCTCAGCCCACGCCGCCACCATGTCATGGACTGGTGGGGCAACATCACCTTCGCCCTGGGCCTGATCGGCGTGCTGGTCGCGATCACCTACGGCATCCAGCCCTACGGCGACCACGTGATGGGCTGGACCAACCCGTGGGTGCTCGCGTCGATGATCGGCGGCGTCGGCCTCCTCGCCGTCTTCTGCGTCATCGAGACGCGGGTCGAGCACCCGATGTTCCACCTCGACCTGTTCCGCATCCGGGCCTTCACGTTCGGCAACATCGCGAGCCTGCTGGCCGGTCTCGGTCGCGGTGGGCTGATGTTCATCCTGATCATCTGGCTGCAGGGCATCTGGCTGCCGCGGCACGGCTACTCGTTCGAGTCGACCCCGCTCTGGGCGGGCATCTTCATGCTGCCGATGACGGTCGGCTTCCTGGTCGCCGGGCCGCTGTCGGGCTGGCTCTCCGACCGGTACGGCGCCCGACCCTTCGCCACCGGCGGCATGCTGATCGCGGCGGTGAGCTTCTTCTGGTTCGCCGCCCTCTCGGTGGACTTCAGCTACTGGATGTTCGCGGCCGCGCTGTTCGTCAACGGCTTCGGCATGGGTCTGTTCGCCTCACCCAATCGCGCCGCAGTCATGAACGCTCTGCCTGCCAACCGCCGCGGAGTCGGCGGCGGCATGAGCACGACGTTCCAGAACGCCTCGATGGTGCTGTCGATCGGCATCTTCTTCTCCCTGATGATCGTCGGCCTGGCGGGCTCTCTTCCTGACACGATGCAGGCCGGCCTCACGGCGCACGGAGTGACGACCGAGCAGGCGCACGCCGTTGCGGCGCTGCCGCCGGTCGCGGTGCTGTTCGCGTCGCTGCTGGGCTACAACCCGGTGCAGTCGCTGCTCGGCAGCCAGACGCTCGCTCAGCTGCACCCCGCGGACGCTCAGTTCCTCACGGGCCAGACGTTCTTCCCGTCCCTCATCTCCGGCCCTTTCCACGACGGGCTCATCGTCGCGTTCGCGTTCGCGGTCGTGGCCTGTCTCGTCGCGGCGGTGGCCTCGTGGTTCATGGGCGAGAAGTTCGTGCATGCTGAGGACCAGCACGAGGTGTCCATGGACTTCGCGCAGCCGGAGGCGGGTGCTCCGGAACCCGAGGAGGTGCGGTCGTGACACCACCCCGTATGCCGTCACGTGAGGTAGACCGGCTCGCCGGCGACCTGCGCACCGAGGTCGGCCGCCTGGCCTACCACCTGCGCACACCCGCCACCCGCTCCGGCATCACGCCGACCCGGCTGGCCGCGCTGGCCGCCTTGACGCGCTACCCCGACGGCGTGCGGCAGGGCGACCTTGCGGAGCTGATGAACATGTCGGCGCCGAGCATGACCCGACTCGTGGAGATCATGCAGGAGGCCGGCTGGGTCGAGCGCCGTCGGGACCCACATGACCAGCGCTGCCTGCTGCTGGTGCTGTCGCCGGTGGGTCGCAAGACGATCGACACGCTGCGAGACGAAGCGGCTACGCAGCTCAGCACGGAGCTGGCCGACCTCACCGCGGACGAGCGGGCGGCGCTGGCCGCAGCCGTTCCCGTCCTGCGCAAGCTCGCCGACCGTCACCTCGACAGCTGAGGTCGGTACCGCGTCGGCTGGCCGCGCGGCAGTCTCACCGCGCGGGCGCTCTTACCGCGCGGTTGACGGCATACGGCCGCGTGTCAGCTGGCGCGTGCGTGACGCTCGGCCGGGCGAGGCGTCTTCGGGGTCGCGCCGCGGGAGCTGCGAGCGCGGCGGGCGTGGAGGTCGACCGGGGCAGAGATGGTCGTTGCCGTGGCCTTGATGAGGTGGTCGGCCCACTCGCCGTCGTCGTATGCCGTCGCGAGCAGGTCGGTCGCGGTCCGGCTGAGGTCACGGTCGGTGCGGTTCGACCAGTTGCCGGCGAGGTCGTGCCGGCGCGAGGAGGCCAGGGCGCGGAGCGAGCTGAAGGAGAGGGAGCGAGTCGTCGTCATGTCTCTATGATCCGACATTCAACTATTCAGCACAAGCGATGTTTACTTGATGATCGTTAAGCATATCTGTAGTGTTTGATCATGCTCGACACACATCGGATCCGGGTCTTCAGGTCGGTCATGGCCAGCGGGTCGATCCAGGCCGCCGCGGACAATCTCGGGTACACCGCCTCGGCGATCAGCCAGCAGATCTCGACGCTGCAGAAGGAGACCGGGCTGACGC
Organism: Monashia sp. NPDC004114; assembly: GCF_053603855.1. NCBI lineage: Bacteria > Bacillati > Actinomycetota > Actinomycetes > Micrococcales > Intrasporangiaceae > Intrasporangium > Monashia sp. NPDC004114. The sequence continues at coordinate 98,163 of NZ_JBSGGK010000014.1, forward strand.
TGTTCGAGCGTGAAGGCCGCGGGCTCAGCCCCACCGCGGCGGCGCAGACCCTCTTCGCGAGCACCAACGAGCTGATGGGCGAGCTGAGCCGGCTCGACAGTGTCGTCGCCGACCTGCGCGAAGGTCGTTCGGGTCGGCTCACGATCGGCTACTTCGCCTCTGCCGGTGCCGAGTGGATGCCGAGCCTGGCGCGCAGACTCACGGCCGAGCTGCCCGACCTGACGCTCGAGCTCGTGCTCACGGAGGTGCCTGAGTTCATCGGAGCCGCCCTCGACATCGACATCGCCGTCGACCTGCCCGGGGCCCACGACGCTCCGGGCTCCCGCCGCGTCCCGCTCGCCGCTGATCCTTACGTGGCCATCCTCCCGGCGGACCATCCGCTGGCCGGCGAGCCTGACGTGGGGCTCGCGCAGCTGGCCGGCGACACGTGGATCCGCAACGACCTGCCCAACACCGCGGTCGCCCGGATCCTCGCCGCGGCCTGTGAGGCGGCCGGGTTCCAACCGAGGTATGCCGTCCAGGCCCAGGACCACTACACCGCCATCGCGTTCGTGCAGGCAGGTGTCGGCGTCACCGTCCTGCCCCAGCTCGCCGCTCACGTGATCCCGAAGAAGGTCCGGGTCCTGCCCGTGACTGCACCGACACCGGTGCGGCACATCGTCGCGGTGGTTCGCGACCCTGCCGGCAACAGCGCGGCCCGCCGGGCGGTCGAGCTACTCCTGGAGCTGATCGGCTGACCGCTCTCCGGGAGATATCGCCGTCACCCGTCATCGCCGGAGCAGTCGTTCGTCTTCACTGCTGGAGGCCGACGAAGGGAGGGACGGATGGAGCCGGGGACAGTCACGGTCATCGTCGTCGGGTACAACCACGCGCCCTACGTTCGGGAGTGCCTTGACAGCATCCGGGCCCAGACGGTCCCACCGGACCGCGTCCTGGTCGCCGACGATGCGTCCCGCGACGACTCCGTCGAGGTGATCTCGGGCTATCTCTCGCAGCATCCAGGCTTTGCCACGTTCTGTCCGGCAGTCGAGAACATCGGCCTCACCAAGACGCTCAACGCGATGCTGTCCATGGTCGAGACCGAGTTCGTCACCTACATCGCTGCAGACGACCTCATGCTTCCCGACCGCATCGAGAAGCACCTGGCCGCGATGTGTGGAGCTGACCTGGCCTACAGCGATGCCGAGGTGATCGACCGCGAAGGCCGCACGACCTACGCGTCGTCCAAGGTCGAGTTCCCGTGGCCGGACGAGCCGGCCCGCTCAGAGCGCATCCTCGAGTGCCTGCTCGACGCCAACTGGATCCCGGCCGCGTCGATCTTCTTGAGGACTGAGGTCCTGGTCGCAGCCGGGAAGTACGCCGACCACCTCTTCTACGAGGACTTCGAGCTTCTCGTGCGGCTCGCCTCCCTCGGCTGCCGGTTCACCTACGTCGATGAGCCCCTGGTCGCGGTCCGGCGTCTGGACACCTCGCTGGGTGCGGTCGGATTCGACGGAGTCAGCCCACGCTTCCTGGTCGCGATGGACGCAGCCCTGCGTCACTATCACCGTGCGCCCAGCCAGGTCGCCCGGCGAGCCCTGGAGACGCGATGGGCTCTGGCGAAACGAGCCTCGGGCACGGACCTGTCGCTGGCCTCCAGGCTGGCGATGTTGTGGGCGGCACGACGAGGTGCCCGGTCACGAGCAGCCTTCCTCGCTCACCTCGGGTCGACGCTCCGCCCCAAACCCAAGTCGAGTGGGCGCTCCGTCCCACCAGCCCCGTGACCAGAGTGACCAGAGTGACCGCGCGGTCGCTCGATGGGGGATGCCTGTGCGCGAGTCCCCGGTCGAGTGAGCGCCCTGTCCCACGGTGCCGAGAGGGTAGCCCCCGGTACGTGCGAGGCTGAAGCGTGGGCATCTTCAGGTTCCGTCACCTGTGGCACGTGCCGGCCGACCCGGCGGCGACGTTCGACGCACTGGCCGACGTCGACCGGTACCCGCTTTGGTGGCCGCAGGTGCGTGCGATCCGCCGGATCGACGACGAAAGCGGCCACGCCTTCGTGCGGAGCATGCTGCCCTACACGCTGGACCTCGTGCTCACCCGTGAGATCGAGGACTCACAGGCGGGCGTCCTCCGGGTCCGGCTCGGCGGGGACCTCGAGGGATGGAGCGAGTTCCGCGTGTCGCCCGACCCCGACGCAACCGGAGCAGGTTCGTATGCCGCTGACGGCTCCCCGGGCGCAGCGACGATCGCCGACTACCGACAGGAGGCGACGGTCACGGCCGCAGGACTCGAGCATTTCGTCCCGCTGGCCCGGCCGCTGCTCACGCTCAACCACACGTGGATGATGCGAGCGGGGGAGCGCGGCTTGGCGCGATGGCTCGCGAACGGCGGATCGTCATGAGCGAGTGGACGATTCGCCCCGCAACGCGTGACGACATCGACGCGGTGATCCGCCTTCGCGCTCTCATGTTCAGCGCCATGGGAGTCGCAGGCGTCGACGACGACGCGTGGCGGAGGGCGGCGACGGAGTGGCTCGAGCGGGAGCTGCCCGGACGGCATACGTTGGTGGTGCTGGCCGAGGGGCCTGACGGGGACGTCGTGGCCGGCGCCATGGGCGCCCTGCGGTTCGAGACGCCGTCGCCGGTCAACCCCAACGGTGTCTGGGGGCTGCTCAACAACGTCGCCACCGAGCCGCACGCGCGGCGACAGGGCCTGGCGCGGGCCTGCGTCGAGGGCGTTCACCCCGCAACACACCGAGCAGCCGCAAACGTCGACGGTTATTTCCAGCGGAGTTTGCGGCTGCTCGGTGTGTTGCGGGGTCAGGGTGCCCAGCCCCAGCGAGAAGCCCCCGACCGTCAGTCGGGCTGGTGATGGGCGTGCGTCACCGAGGGGGACAGCCGGTAGATCGCCTCGACGACCGCGGCCCCGACGACACCGACCGCCAGCGACTGCCACACGAGCGACGCCGGAGCGTCGAAGTTGAAGAAGTTCGCCGCGAACGGCACCACGAAGGCGAGCACCGCGAGCGCGATCATCGAGCCGACGAGCAGCGCCTTCCAGAGCACGAACGGCCGCGCGAGCACGATGAGGATCCAGAAGAACACCGTGAGCAGCGTGATCGTGGCACCGGTGCCCGGCTGCCAGCAGGCGACATCGGCCACCGTCCGAGTCCCGGCCTCGAGGCCGCAGCGGCTCGCGAACTCGTCCTGCGGCACTCCGTAGTGGCTGCCCGCGAGCAGGTAGGAGACGATGACCGCGAGTCCGGCGACGGCGCCGGACGGCACGGCGAACCGCAGGATCCGGCCGAGGAATCCGGGCAGGTAGCGGCGCTTGTTCGGCCCGAGGGCGAGGAAGAACGCCGGGATCCCGATCGTCACCGCGGACACCAGCGTGAGGTGCCGCGGGAGGAACGGGAACGGCACCGTCATCACGGCGGCGGCGAGGATCGCCACGAGGCTCATGGCGTTCTTGGCGACGAAGAGGTTGGCGACGCGCTCGACGTTGCCGATGACACGACGCCCCTCGGCGAGCACGGTCGGCATGTGCGAGAACCGACCGTCGAGCAGCACGAGCTCGGCGACCGCCTTGGTCGCCTGCGCGCCGTTGCCCATCGCGACACCGATGTCGGCGTCCTTGAGGGCTAGCGCGTCGTTCACACCATCACCGGTCATCGCGACGACGTGCCCGTCGGACTGGAGAGCATGGACGAACGCCCGCTTCTGCTCGGGCGTGACGCGACCGAAAACCATTGTGCGAGAAAGAATCTCGCGGAGCTGGTCGGGGTCGTCAGGCAGGGTCCGCGCGTCCACCGGCTCGCCGACGTCGAGCCCGACAGCGCGGGCGACGGCGCCCACCGTGACCGGGTTGTCGCCGGAGATGACCTTGATCGCCACGTCCTGCTCGCGGAAGTAGGCGAGGGTCTCCTTCGCGTCGGGACGCACCTGCTCGGTGAGTGTCACGAGTGCTGATGGGATCAGGTCGGGCGGCAGTGTCGCCGCGGTGAGGTCCACGTCGCTTGAGGCGAGCAGCACGACGCGGCGGCCGGACTCGGCGAGGCCGGCCACCTGCTCGCGGATCGGGTCGCCGTCGGCGAGAAGCATCTCCGGCGCCCCGAGCACCCACGTGCCCTGCGCGTCGAAGACGGCCGCGCTCCACTTGCGGGCGGAGTTGAACGGGATCGTCCGGGTGCGGGTCCAGTCCGGGGCCGGGACCGCGGCTGCGACCGCAGTCAGGGTGCCGTTGGCGTTGGGATCGTCCGCGAGCGCACCAAGCGCACTGCGGACCTGCTCCGCATCCTGGCCGTCGAGCGGCCGGACGTCCTCGAAGGCGATCTCGCCGACCGTGAGCGTGCCGGTCTTGTCGAGGCAGACGACATCGACCCGGGCCAGGCCCTCGACCGCAGGCAGCTGCTGCACGAGCACGCTCTGACGGGTCAGCTGCACGGCAGACAGCAGGAACGCCACCGAGGTGAGCAGCACCAGCCCCTCGGGCACGAGGCCCACGACCCCGGCCGCCGACCGGATCACGACCTGCTGCCAGCCCTGGTCGCCCACGGTCTGCCACTGCGACCAGACCGCGATGGGCAGGGCGAAGACGATGACCCAGGTCGTGTACTTCAGCAGGGTGTTGATGGACGCCTGGATCTCGGACCGCGTGCGCGTGAACTTCCGGGCGTCGGCAGCGATCCGGTTGACGTAGGCGTCCGCGCCCACCTGGCTCGCGCGGTACCGGCCCGAGCCGGCGACGACGCTCGTGCCCGACAGGATGTCATCGCCTGCGTCGTGGCCCACCGGGTCGGATTCGCCGGTGAGGTTCGACTCGTTGAGCTCGAGCCCGGCAGAGTCGATGAGGGTGCCGTCGGCAGGCACCTCGTCACCGGTCCGCAGCTCGATGAGGTCGTCGAGGACCACCTCGCTCGTGGGCACGACCTGCACCGCGCCGTCGCGCACCACCCGTGTCGTGGGGGCGTTGAGCAGCGCCAGGCGGTCGAGCTTTCGCTTGGCGAGGTACTCCTGCACGATGCCGATCGCGGAGTTGAGGACGAGGACGACGCCGAAGAGCCCGTCCGCGAGCGACCCCGTCGTCATGACGAGGACGAAGAGGGCACCGAGGATCGCGTTGAACCGCGTCAGCACGTTCGCGCGGAAGATCTCGCCGAGCGAGCGCGAGGTGCGCTCGGAGAGCTGGTTGACCTCGCCACGCGCCACGCGCGCGGCGACCTCGGAGCCCGTCAGGCCGGCATACTCGTCGTCGCGCCGCTCCACCAGGGCGGCGTCCCCGTGCGTCGTCACCCGCCCATTGTCGTATGCCGCTCGGCTGAGTCCGCGACCCACGCCCGAACCTTGTTACTGGCCGGTCCTCGGACGATTTCCGGGGTGTTTCTCGGATCGTGGGACGATTGCGCGGTGACAGAGTCGATCCAACGCGCCCGCGCCACCACTGCCTCCTACTCGATCACCATGCGGATCCACGCCGGCACGGACCCCGCGGTGATCGGCGCACTGGCCGTCAAGGTGGCCGACAGCGGCGGCATCACGACCGCCCTCGACATCGTCGACTCGCACCCGGACCGCCTCGTCATCGACCTGACCTGCTCGGCCGCCAACGCCGAGCACTCCACCGAGGTCGTCGCCGCCGTCGAGACCCTCGAGGGTGTGCGCGTGCACAAGGTGTCCGACCGGGTCTTCCTGCTGCACCTCGGCGGCAAGATCAGCGTCGAGCCCAAGGTCAACCTCCGCAACCGGCAGGACCTCGCCATGGCCTACACGCCCGGTGTCGGGCGGGTCAGCCAGGCTCTCGCAGACCACCCCGAGGACGTGCCGCGCCTGACCATCAAGGGCAACTCGGTTGCGGTCGTCACCGACGGCTCGGCCGTGCTGGGCCTGGGCAACATCGGTCCGCAGGCCGCTCTGCCGGTGATGGAGGGCAAGGCGGCGCTGTTCAAGCGGTTCGCCGACATCGACGCGTGGCCGATCTGCATCGACACCACCGACGTCGACGAGATCGTGCGCACCGTCGAGCTCATCGCGCCCGGCTTCGGCGGCATCAACCTCGAGGACATCGCCGCCCCGCGGTGCTTCGAGGTCGAGGCCAAGCTGCGCGAGCGCCTCAGCATCCCGGTCTTCCACGACGACCAGCACGGCACCGCCATCGTCGTGCTCGCCGCCCTCAAGAACGCGCTGCGGATCATCGACAAGAAGCTGCCCGACGCCAAGATCGTCGTCTCGGGCGGCGGCGCGGCCGGGTCGGCGATCGTCCAGCTGCTCCTCGCGGCGGGCGCGATCGACGTCGTGGTCTCCGACCGGCCGGGACTGCTCAACAAGCAGGACGAGTCGCTGACGCCGGCCTGGCGGGCGCTCGCCGAGAAGACCAACCCGCGCGGGCTGCGCGGGACCCTGCGGGACGGCCTGCAGGGTGCGGACGTCTTCATCGGGGTCAGCGCGCCACGCATCCTGGCGCCCGAGTGGATCGACGAGATGGCCGACGAGCGGATCGTCTTCGCCCTGGCCAACCCCGACCCGGAGGTCGACATCTACGAGGCGACCCAGCGGGCGACCGTCGTCGCCTCGGGCCGCAGCGACTACCCGAACCAGATCAACAACGTCCTCGCGTTCCCCGGCGTGTTCCGAGGGCTCCTCGACGCCCGCGCGACTGACGTCACGACCGAGATGCTCATCAAGGCCGCCGACGCGATCGCCTCGGTCGTCAGCGACGAGCAGCTCAACCCGAACTACATCATCCCCAGCGTGTTCCAGCCCGAGATGAGCAAGACGGTGGCGCGGGCCATCGTCGAGTGCGTGCCCAAGGCGCCCGCCACGTCGATCCCGATGACGGGAGCCAACTGAGCGGATGACGAGCACGACCCCGTCCAGGCACCGCATCCCACTCGACGGGCGCCGCGCCTGGGGCATCTGGGCTGCGGCCATCTCGGTCTACGTCCTCGCCGTCTTCCATCGCACGTCGCTCGGGGTGGCCGGCCTGCAGGCCGCCGAGCGGTTCGGGATCTCGTCGTCACAGCTGGCCACCTTCACGATCCTGCAGGTGGCCGTCTATGCCGCGATGCAGCTGCCCGTCGGCGCGCTGCTCGACCGGTACGGCTCGAAGCGCCTGCTCACCGTCGGGCTCAGCCTCCTGACCGTCGCACAGCTCGCCTTCGCCTTCATCGAGTCGTACCCGCTCGCGCTCGTCTGCCGCGTGCTTCTCGGCATGGGCGACGCGATGGTGTTCATCTCCGTGCTGCGCATCGCGGCGCTGTGGTTCTCGCCTCGCCGCACGCCGATGGTGACGCAGCTGACCGGCCTGCTCGGCCAGCTCGGGGCGCTCGCCGCTGCCGGTCCGCTCGCGGCGGCCCTCGACCACTTCGGATGGACGCCGTCGTATGCCGTGGCCGCCTCTGCGGGCATCCTGACCGGCGTCGCCCTCGTCGTCGTCGTCCGGGACAGCCCCTCGGAGGACCACCACCGCGACGAGTTGCGGCTCACCGCGATCGCGCGGACCCTCAAGGCTGCCTGGGTCGTGCCAGGGACGCGTCTGGGGCTCTGGTCGCACTTCACGTCGCAGTTCGCCGCGAACATGTTCACGATGCTCTGGGGCTTCCCCTTTCTCGTGGCCGGCGAGGGTGTGTCGCCCGCGACCGCGAGCATCCTGCTCATGACGATGACCGTGACGACGGTGATCTCGAGCCCCCTCATCGGGACCCTGACGATGCGCTACCCCTTCTCGCGCAGCACCCTCGTCCTGTGGATCGTCGGGACCGCGGTCGTCGCCTGGTCGGTCGTGCTGCTGTGGCCGGGGAGAGCTCCGGCGTGGCTGCTGGTCATGCTCGTGGTCGCGATCGCGATCGGTGGCCCGGGCTCGATGATCGGCTTCGACCTGGCTCGCACGTTCAACCCGCCGACCCGGCTGGGCAGCGCCTCCGGCATCGTCAACACGGGCGGCTTCGTCGCGACCCTGACGGCGGTGGCGCTCGTGGGCATCGTGCTCGACCGGGTGGCGCCGGGCGGCCCGTCGACGTGGGACGTCGACTCCTTCCGCGCCGCGATGCTGGTGCAGTACCCCGTCTGGGCCCTCGGGCTGGTCCAGATCCTGCGATATCGCCGCAGGGCACGGCGGTACGCCCTCGAGGCGGACCCCCAGGGGTATGCCGCCATGCAGGCCGGTCAGTCCGTCACCTTCCACTGACCGCTGGGCTCTCCACACCGAACGCCGCGTTCGCGCACAGGGGGACCGGGCGGCATACGCTGCTGGCGGGAGGATGGGCGATGGCGACGTGGGCTGACGTGTGTGACCTGGCGCGACGGCTGCCCAAAGCCGTGCTCGGGCAAGCTCACGAGGGCTCGCCCGCCTGGTATGCCGGACGGCATCCCTTTGCGCGGCTGCGCTGGGACGACGAGGACCGCGAGCTCGTGCAGGTCTGGACCGGCGACATGGACACCGGCAAGGCGCTCGCACCGCGGGGTGCGGTGTTTCCCGTCATCCACACCTTCGAGTACCGCGTGTCGATGTGGGGCCGGCTCGACCTGCTCGACCGTGAGGAGCTGGCTGAGCTCCTGCTCGACTCGTACGACATCCGTGGCGGCCGACGTCGCCGCGGCGACGTCGGGCTCGCCGACCTGCTCGCCTGACCTCGGCTGGCGGGGGTTTCGGGGGCCCCGGCCGGCCGCGTCAGGCGTCCCCGACGGTGAGGGCCTCGGCCTCGACTCGGGACGTGACCGGCTCGGCACCGTGTTCGGGCTGGGCGTCGATCCTCGTGATGATGCTCTTGGCGGTCAGCAGCACCCCGACCGACAGGAACACTGCGAGGGCGCCGACCCAGAAGGGCAGGTGGATCGACTTCTCGCCGAGGTTCCCGGCCAGCCAGGGGGCGATCGCGCCGCCGCTGAAGCGGACGAAGCTGTATGCCGCAGAGGCCACCCCGCGCTCGACCGGAGCGACCTTCATGACCGTCTCGGTGATGAGCGTGTTGTTCACGCCGAGGAAGGCGCCGGCCACGATGACGCCGACGACGAGCACGGCCTGGTGGTCGGTCCAGATCGCCATCGCCGTGAGGATCACGCCGAAGCCGAGCAGCGCGCCGACGACGCCGGGCAGGGTGCCGTACCGCCGCTGGATCATCGGCGCGACGAAGACCGAGGTGATCGCGAGCAGCACGCCCCAGCCGAAGAAGATCAGGCCGATCTCGTGGGCGCCCATCGCCAGCGGGAAGGGCGTGAACGCCAGCAGCGTGAAGAAGCCGAAGTTGTACAACAGCGCGGTGATGCCGACGGTGAGCAGGCCGCGGTGACGAAGCGCGCGCAGCGGCGCCAGGATCGAGGTCGGCTGGGGCGATCGCGGTGTGGGCGGCAAGGTGGTCGCCGTGGCGATGAACGCGACCGCCATGAGCACGGCCACGCCGTAGAACGGCATACGCCAGGAGATGCCGCCCAGCCAGCCGCCGAGGAGCGGGCCCGTCGCGATGCCGACGCCGAGAGCGGCCTCGTAGAGGATGATCGCCTGGCCGACCGAGCCGGCCGCGGCGTTGACGATGGTCGCCAGGGCGGTGGCGATGAACAGGGCGTTCCCGAGGCCCCACAGGGCGCGGAACGCGACGATGCCGCCGACCGTGTCCTGGCTGCCGGCCAGGGCCGCGCCGACGATGATGAGGACGAGTCCAAGCAGGAGGGTCCGCTTAGCCCCGACGCGGCTGCTCACCCACCCGGTGCCGAGCATCGCGACGCCCATGACGGCCATGTAGCTCGTGAACAGCAGCGAGACCTGCGAGGGCCCGGCACCGAGCTCGTCGGCGATCGGCTTGAGGATCGGGTCCACCAGTCCGATGCCCATGAACGAGATCACGCAGGCGAAGGCGACGGACCAGACGGTCTTGGGTTGGCGCCACATGAGCGGGCGGGTTCCTTTCTCTGAAGGTGTACTGCGGTCGGGGCGCTCGTGGCACCCGAGGGGGTATGCCGTCCGGCTAGGTCGCGCGGACAGGTGACGGAGCGCTGACGGGTGACGCAGGGCTGCCGGCCGAGGTCGTGCGTGCAGCGGCCGTGGGGCGTGGGCGCGGTGTCGAGCGCGCGGCCGAGTCGAGGAGGCGGCCGAGGACGGCGACCGCGGTGCGCAGCTCCTCGACGCCGTCGTCATCGAGCTCTTCGAGAAGCGGGGCAAGCACGGCGACCCGCGCGTCGCGAAGGCTGTCGAGCTTGCGGCGCCCTTCGTCCGTGAGTGACATCAGGCTGGCCCGGGCGTCGTCGGGGTCCTGCTCGCGCCGGGCCCAGCCGTGCGCCTCGAGGCGCTGGAGCTGACCGGTGATCGTCGGTTGAGAGCTGTGGTCGGCGACCGCGAGGGTGCTGACCCGGGCCGGGCCGAGCTCGTCGAGCAGGGCCAGCAGGCGCGCCTGGGCGAAGGGGACGTCGAACGAGGCATGACGGCTGGCCCACCGGGAGAGGCGGGCCGAGGAGCGGAGCAGCTCGTTGCCGAGGGCGACGGTCGTGGTCACGAGGAAGCAGGTTACATAGAAAACCTATGTATGTCGAGCGACGTGATCACTCCCCACTCACTCGAGTGGCCTCGTGATCCCATGCGGCACTCAGTCGAGTGGCCTCGTGATCCCATGCGTCACTCAGTCGAGTGGCCTCGTGATCCCATGCGTCACTCAGTCGAGTGGCCTCGTGATCCCATGCGTCACTCAGTCGAGTGGCCTCGTGATCCCAT
>NZ_JBSGGK010000014.1:108939-150348 GCF_053603855.1 Monashia sp. NPDC004114
GCTTCATGCCATCGACCCGTGACCATTGGGGCGAGGGGGCCACTCGACGGGGGCTGGGCTGGGGTTGGTGGGGCGAGGGGGCCACTCGACGGGGGCTGGGCTGGGGTTGGTGGGGCGAGGGGGCCACTCGATGGGGGCTGGGCTGGGGTTGGTGGGGCGAGGGGGCCACTCGACGGGCTATCCGCCGAGGATGTTCTCGGCGGCGCCGGACGGCTCCGGGTCGGGCAGCCGCCGCATCCGCATCGACGTCACGAACCCGGCAGCGCCGGCCAGGATCGGCACCAGGAGGGCGACCTGCAGCGCGACATGCCGGGCGTCGGTGTTGATCTGCACGATCTCGGCCTGCGTCGCCGGAGGCTGGCCGGCGAGCTGCTCGGTCAGCTGCGTGTTGCTCATCACCTGGGCGTCTTCCTCGAGGGCCTGTGCAACCTGCTGCTGCTCGCTCGACGACAGGACGGTGCTGTTGTTCGACATCGTCGTGAAGGCAAAGGACAGGGTGGCGAGCATGATCGCGCCGCCGAACGCCAGGCCGAACGACAGGCCGAACGAACCGGCGGCAGAGTTCACGCCTGCGGCCTCGCTGACCCGATCCTCGGAGATCGGCGACAGCGTGTAGTTGTTCAGCTGCGAGACGAGCAGGCCCAGGCCGGAGCCGGTGAGCACGAGCGGGATGACGAGCCACCAGCCCGTGCTCGCGCGCGGCATGACGGGCAGCAGGATGAGCAGGCCGACGGTGGCGAGGGCGAACCCGGCCCTGATGATGCTGCTCGGGCGACGGTGCCCGGCGCGCCGCCCCGCGAGCAGGGCCATGGCGAACATGCTGAAGGACAGCGGCGCCATCGACAGGCCCGACTGCATGGCGTTGTACTCCAGGACCATCTGCAGGTAGATGGGCAGGATGATCATCATCCCGCCGAGTGAGATCTGCTGGAGCATCTGGCCCGAGACGCCGAGCCGGAACGGCTCAGACCGGAACAGGTCCGGGTCGATGAGCGCCGCACGGCCGGCGCGCTTGCGGCGGCGCAGCCAGGTGACGAGCCCGGCCATCGCGACCGCACCGACTGCGATCAGGATCCCGACGGCCTCGCCGCCCTCCTGCCACACGAGGATGCCAAGCACGAGGCCGCCCATGCCGACGACCGACAGGGCCGCGCCCACGAGGTCGAGCTCGCGCGAGCCGGTGTAGGGCGCGTCCTTCACGAGGCGGATGCAGGCGAGCACGACGGCGATGATGACCGCCTCGAGCAGGAAGCCGACTCGCCAGGACAGGTAGGTCGTGATGAAGCCACCGAGCAGCGGCCCGACCGCCGCGGCGATCGCTGCTGCGGCGCCGACGAGCGCGTAGGCCTGCCGCTGCGCCTTGCCCTCGAAGTTGCCGTGGACGAGCGACTGCATCGCGGGCAGCATCAGCGAGGCCCCCAGGCCGCCGATGATCGCCCAGAAGATGATGATCGCGGTCAGGCCCTGGGCGAGGGTCATCGCGATGGCGCCGATGCCGTAGCCGAGCAGGCCGAGGATGTATGCGAGCTTGCGGCCGATGAGGTCGCCGACCTTGCTGCCGATGAGGATGAACGCGGCCGAGACCAGGGCTTCGAGGGCGATCGCCCCCTGGACGCCGCTCACGGTCGTGTCGAGGTCGCGGACCACTGCGGAGATCGAGACGTTCATCAGCGAGGTGTCGACGACCAGCACGAACATGGCCATCGCCATGAGCAGGGCCAGGCGCATGTCGAGCCGCTCCGACTCTGGCTCCGATGGCGGCGCGGGCGCGGGCTCGGAGGCTCGCTTCGCGGCAGCATCCGGAGTGCGGTCGGGGGTGCGCTCCGCTCCGGGATCAGAAGCCGGGTCCGGGATCGGAGCCGGGTCGCTCGTTGGTTCGGCCATGTCAGTCCTCCGGCGCTGTGCCTGGGCGGGGCCGCGCCACCCCCCCCCGGTAGCGCGGCTGCCACCGATGCTAGGAAAGCGCGCGGTTCCGCGACCCCACCCCGGCGGGGTGAAATGCCAGACCCGAACCCAGGACCCCGACCCAGCACCCGACCCCGCACCCGACCCCGCGCCCGACCCAGCACTCCGACTGCAGGGTCTTGCACAGGAACGGTCATCGATGGTGTCCTGACCGCATGTCCGACGTCTCGGGCGCGGACGCTCCGACGACTGTCGCCCCCATGTCACCGGAGGTGGCCGACCAGCTGGCTGCCAGGCTGCTCGGCGACCTGCGCACGCGCCTCGGCGGCCTGCACATCGCGCACGCACGACGGGTGGCGCACCAGGTGCGCGAGACGGACGACGCGCACGCCGTGCCGGTCGCTCTCCTGCACGACGTCGTCGAGAAAGGCGCGATCAGCCTGCACGACCTGCTCGAGCAGTCGGGTGACGAGCGGCTCGTCGGGCTCGTGGACCTGCTGACCAAGCGCGACGACGAGACCGAGGAGCAGTACCTCTCCCGGGTCGTGGCCGACCCCGTGGCGCTCGAGATCAAGCGGGCCGACCTCGTGGACAAGGGGTTCCACGACGATGCGGCCGTCGACGACTCGACTGCCCTGGACCTGTGGCTCGAGGCTCGCGGCAAGCTCGAGCTGCTCGAGCGCCTCGCCCGCGACGACGGGCACGCGACCGGCTGAGGCGGCACGAACACACCCGCTCCGGGTGAGGCGCGTGGAGCGCCCCGGCCTGACGATGGCCCTGTCAGCGGCATACGGGCGGGTGCGGGCAGCCTACGGCCACGGTGGCCCACGGCGCCTCCACCCCGGTCGGGGTGGTATCGAACCACCCACGGCCGACCTAGCGTCGAGGCGTTTCGAGGAGGTGCGTATGACCACAGAAAGCAGTGCAGTCCCAGCAACGGCGGCGCCACGCAGGCAGACCCTGACGGACGAGCAGCTCGTCGAGCTGCTGCGGCTCATCAAGGGCTCGGACACGGTGGAGCTGAAGCTCAGTGTGCCCGACGCGAACCAGCGGTCGACGGTCGCGGCCCTGGGCATGGACCCGCTCGATGCCCAGATCCGTCAGGTCGTCTTCTTCGACACGCCCGACCTCTACCTCAACAAGCACGGCGTCGTGCTGCGCGCGAGGCGGATCCGGGGCAGGGCCGGCGACAGCGTCGTCAAGCTGCGCCCGGTCGATCCGGAGAAGCTGAGCGCGGAGCAGCGGCAGTCGCCCGGGTTCGGCGTCGAGGTGGATGCCATGCCCGGTGGGTTCGTGTGCTCCGCGAGGCTCAAGGTCGAGACCATCGACGCGAAGATCCGCGGGGTGATCCTCGGCGACCGCCCGATCTCGAAGCTGTTCACCAAGGAGCAGCGCGCGCTGTATGCCGCGAACGCGCCCGAAGGCCTGACCATCGACGACCTGTCGGTCCTCGGGCCGATCAACGTCATGAAGCTGAAGTTCACGCCCCCCGAGCAGACCCGCCGGTTCGTGGCCGAGCTCTGGCTGTACCCGGACGGCTCACGGATCCTCGAGCTGTCGACCAAGTGCGCCACCGCTGAGACGTTCGCGGTCGTGGCGGAGGCGCGTGCGTACCTGCACTCGCGCGGCGTCGACCTCGACGCACCCCAGCAGACCAAGACGCGCACGGCCCTGGAGTTCTTCGCCCAGGAGCTTTCCGACGCACAGCAGTAGCCGTCGCGCCTTCGCGCGGCGGCCCGAACGGAGAGGTGGTGGCCATGAGTGCAGTGACGACCGCGGCGCCTGGTCGTGCCGGCAGCGAGCCCAACTGGCACGGGATGACGCCGGACCAGGTATGCCGCGAGCTCGACGTCGACCCGGCGCAGGGCCTCAGCCCTGACGAAGTGACGCGGCGCCGCGCGCTCTACGGGTCGAACAAGCTGGCCGAGGAGGCCAAGGAGCCGGGCTGGCGCGCGTTCCTGCGGCAGTACCAGGACCTCATGCAGCTCGTGCTCGTCGGCACCGCCATCGTCAGCGTGGTGGCGCTGCAGGACGTGAAGACGGCGCTGGTCGTCCTCGGCCTGACGCTGCTCAACGCCGTCATGGGCCTCAACCAGGAGGGCAAGGCGGCCGAGAGCGTCGCGGCCCTGAGCCAGATGCTGATCATGACCGCGAACGTGCGCCGCGACGGCCAGCGCGTCCAGGTGCCGGCCGAGGAGCTCGTGCCCGGCGACATCGTCGGGTTCGAGGCCGGTGACAAGGTGCCGGCCGACGGGCGCGTCCTCGTCGCGGCCACCCTCGAGATCGAGGAGGCCGGCCTCACCGGTGAGAGCACCCCGGTCTCCAAGGTCGTCTCGGCCGTCGCCGGCGATGATGTGGCGCTCGGCGACCGCGTCGACATGGCGTACATGAACTCCCAGGTCACCCGGGGTCGCGGCGAGATGGTCGTGACCGCCACGGGCATGTCGAGCGAGGTCGGGCGGATCTCCGGCATGCTCAGCTCGGTCGAGCAGGAGAAGACACCGCTGACCAAGCAGCTCGACCAGCTGACCGTCATCATCACCACACTCGCGGCCGTCGCCCTCGTCGCGATCGTCCTGCTCGGTCTCGCCCGCGGCGAGGCGTTCGACGACCTGTTCATCGTCGGCATCAGCCTCGCCATCGCCGCGATCCCGACGGGCCTGCCCGCCGTCGTGACGATGCTGCTGTCGATGGGCACCCGCGACCTCGCCGAGAAGGGCGCCATCGTCAAGCGGCTCAAGTCGGTCGAGACGCTCGGGTCCACGTCGGCGATCTGCTCGGACAAGACGGGCACGCTGACGCTCAACCAGATGACGGCCCGCAAGCTGATGATTGCCGGGCGCTGGTTCAGTGTCGACGGCCAGGGCTACTCGACGACCGGCCGGATCCTGCACGGTGGCGGCACGAGCACGGGCGACGTCGCACTCGAGCCGTTCACGATCGCGATGGCGCTCGCGAACGACGCCGTGATCCGCGACGGGCAGTGCATCGGAGACCCGACCGAGGGCGCCCTCGTCGTGCTGGCCGCCAAGGACGGGATCGACGTCGAGGAGACCCGGCGCCTCTACCCGCGCGTGAACGAGGTGCCCTTCGACGCCGAGTACAAGTTCATGGCGACCTTCCACGAGATGGCCGCCGACAGCTCGCCGGGCGCGCCGGCGGTCATCCGCTGCCTCGTGAAGGGCGCGCCTGACGTGCTCCTCGCGCGGTCGGCGACCTATCTCGACGCGGACGGCAGGGAGCAGTCGATGACCGACGCCGCCCGCACCCGGGTCATGGAGGCCAACGACAGCATGGCCGCCGAGGGGATGCGGGTGCTCGCGCTCGCGCGCAAGAGCTTCGACCCTGCGACGTTCGACCGAGACAGCAACCCGTTCCCGCTTGTCGCTGACCTGGAGCTGCTCGCCCTGGTCGGCATCGTCGACCCGCCCCGCCAGGAGGCCAAGGACGCGATCGCGGCCTGCCACAGCGCCGGTATCCGGGTCCGGATGATCACCGGCGACCACGCCACCACCGCCGCCGCCATCGCCGGCCAGCTGGGCATCGAGGGCAAGGCGATCACGGGTGCGGAGTTCGCCGCCATGCCGGACGACCAGCTCCTCGCCGAGGTGGACGACATCGGCGTCGTCGCGCGCGTCGCCCCCGAGGACAAGGTCCGTCTCGTCAGCGTGCTGAAGAGCAAGGGCAACATCGTCGCGATGACAGGTGACGGCGTGAACGACGCGCCCGCACTGACCCGAGCCGACATCGGTGTCGCCATGGGCATCACCGGCACGGAGGTCACCAAGGACGCCGCCGAGATGATCCTCACGGACGACAACTTCGCGACGATCGTGTCGGCCGTCCGCGGCGGCCGCGCCCTCTACGACAACCTCATGAAGTACGTCAGGTTCCAGATGCTCGGCGTCGGGGCCTTCATCCTGACCTTCCTGGGCGCCGGCATCTTCGACATCGCCAACGGCACCCCGCTGACGCCGCTGATGATCCTCTTCGTCAACTTCGCCATCGACGTCGTGCTCGCGGTCGGGCTCGGGTTCGACGCCGAGACGCCGGGACTGATGGACCGACGTCCACGGCCTCCGTCGGAGCCGATCATCAACCGCTTCCTGGGCATCTGGCTCGCCGTGTCGGGCCTGCTCATCGCGATCGGCGTCGTCGGCGTCGTGGCCTGGGGCGACGACAAGTACGGCCTCCCGGTCGCGATGACCATGGCGGTCACGCTGACCTGCCTCATGCACATCGTGGCCGCCGTCGAGTGGCGCGATCCGAGCCACAGCATCTTCAGCCGGGGGACCATCGCCAACGGCCGGTTCAACCTGCTGGTGCTCCTCGCGATCGGTCTCACCATCGCGCTGTCGCTGTCCGACGCGTTCAACCGGCTCTTCAAGACGACGCCGCTGACCGCCAATCAGTGGGTGATCTGCCTGGTGGTCACGGCCGGATTCTTGGTGCTGTCCGAGCTGCTGAAGCTCATCGTGCGGCGGTTCGCCAAGGACCAGGTCGCCTGACACCCTCCATCACTCGAGTGGCCTCGTCGTCACAGGGTTGGGGTGTGGCTGGTGGGGTTGTGTGGCCACTCGAGGTCAGGACCCACTCGAGTGGCCTCGTCGTCACGGGGTTGGGGTGTGGCTGGTGGGGTTGCGTGGCCACTCGAGGTCAGGACCCGGTCGAGTGGCCTCGTCGTCACAGGGTTGGGGTGTGGCTGGTGGGGTTGCGTGGCCACTCGAGGTCAGGACCCACTCGAGTGGCCTCGTCGTCACAGGGTTGGGGTGTGGCTGGTGGGGTTGCGTGGCCACTCGAGGTCAGGGGAGGCGGCGGAGCACGCCCTCGGCGATCTCGGCGAGGTGGTCGAGGTCGGACAGGTCGAGCACCTGGAGGTAGATGCGCTGCGTCCCCAAGTGCTCGAACTCCCGGATCTTGGCGACGATCTCGTCGGCCGAGCCGGCGAGCCCGTTCGCGCGCAGCTCGTCGACATCCCGCCCGATCGCACTGGCGCGGCGGCGCAGCGTCGCCCCGTCGTCGCCGAGGCAGACGACCTGCGCCGCCGAGTAGGTGAGCGACGCTGGGTCACGTCCGGCATCGGACGCAGCGGCGCGAACGCCGTCGAAGAGCCGCCCGGAGTCCTGCGGTGGCACGAACGCGGCGTTGAACTCGGCGGCATACCTCGCCGCGAGCGCAGGAGTGCGTCGCTTTCCACCGCCCCCGATGATGATCGGCACACCACCGGGCTGCACCGGCTTCGGGAGCGCCGGTGAGTCGATGATCGGGTAGTGGGTTCCGTTGTGGCTGAAAGTCTTTCCCGGCTCCGTCGCCCAGAGGCCAGTGATCACGGCGAGCTGCTCCTCGAGCCGGTCGAAGCGCTCGCCGAGCGCCGGAAAGGGGATGCCGTATGCCGTGTGCTCGGCCTCGTACCAGCCGGCGCCGAGGCCCAGCTCGACCCGGCCGGCGCTCATCTGGTCGACGCCGGCGACCTGGATCGACAACGGTCCGGGGAGCCGGAAGGTAGCGGAGGTGACCAGGGTGCCGAGGCGGATCGACGTGGTGTCGCGGGCCAGGCCCGCGAGCGTGGTCCACGCGTCGGTAGGGCCCGCCCCGCCGTCGCCGCCCATGTGGAGGTAGTGGTCAGAGCGGAAGAAGCCGCTGAAGCCGAGGTCCTCGGCTGTCCGGGCGACGGCCAGCAGGTCGTCGTAGGTCGCTCCCTGCTGGGGCTCGGTGAAGACGCGCAGGTCCATATCTCTCCTCGTCGGCGTGCGTGTGCGTATGAAGACGGCCACTCGACCGTCGGGAAGCCGTGCTCATCCGCGGCCGCGTGTGGGCGGATGCGGACAGCAGCGCGCGTGTCTCGACGTGACCGCTCGACCGTCGAGTGGTCACGGGCAACAGCGGTCAGTCTCGGACGATTCCGTCGATGACGACGTCGAGCATCGGGCGGGCGTCGATCGGGACCCGGCTCTGGTCGGCCACGCTCGCGATGCCGCTGACGAGGCGCATGACGTTGCGCGGGTCGACGCCGGGACGCAGCTCGCCACGCTGGTCGAGGTGGTCGATGACCATGCGGTTGGCTTCGCCCATGATCTGGCACTTGCCGTAGATGGGCGAGGTGGGGTCGTCCATGGCGGCGCAGAGCTTCATCGCGGCGCCGCGGTGGAGCGTGATGTGCTCGACGAAGTTCTCGAACCAGGTCAGGAGCGTCTCGCGTGCCGGGCGGTCGGCCGCCACGGCGGCCTGGGCGTCGGAGGTCACCCGCTCGGCCCAGTCGCGCATGAGGGCGTCGACGAGGGCTTCGCGGGTGGGGAAGTGGCGGTAGAGCGTGCCCGGGCCGACACCTGCACGCTTGGCGATCTCGTCGAGGGAGCAGTCGGTGCCGCGCTCGGTGAAGACCACCCGTGCGGTCGCGACGATCTTGTCGTAGTTGCGGCGCGCATCTGCGCGCATCGGGCGCGGAGTGCCACCAGCGGCCGAGCTGCCTTGGGCGGCAACGGTTTCCGGCGACGAGTCCAGCTGCGCCTCGCCGACCTTGACAGAGGTCACGGCAAAAGCTCCTTGCTAAACGGAGACAGTCTCCGTATTGTGGGTCGAGCAGAACCGGAGTGGTTCTCCGCTAATAGTAGCGCCGACCGTCGTCTTCGAGGGAGTTGGCAGCCATGACCACCACGATCCACCCGACCCGACAGGCCCAGCGCCTGCACCTGTCCCACCTCGCCACCACGCACCGCGCCCCGCTGAGCAAGCGGCCCGACGGTGCAGCCCACCAGCGCGTCACCGGCTTCATCCCGATGGCACGCGACCCGCTCAGCGTCGAGCGTGCCCACCAGTCCGACACTGCGGACGAAACGCGACGAAACCAGGAATCCTGAGGCACTCGATGTCACCGCGCACCATCACCGGGCAAGCAACGCCCAACCCCACCACCCGCTCCACCGACGCGCGACGGGCGTCGATCGGCATCGGCATCGTGCTCGTCGCCCAGCTGATGCTCGTGCTCGACGCGACCGTCGTCAACGTCGCCCTACCCCGCATCCAGGCCGACCTCGGCTTCACGCCGGCCGGCCTGTCCTGGGTGCTCAACGCCTACACGCTCGCCTTCGGCGGGCTGCTCCTGCTCGGCGGGCGCGTCGGTGACGTGCTCGGCCGGCTCCGCACCTTCGAGATCGGGCTCGGCGTGTTCACCGTGGCCAGCCTCCTCGGCGGCCTGGCGCCGTCCCCGGGCTGGCTCATCGCCGCCCGCACCCTGCAGGGTGTCGGCGCAGCCTTCGCCGCTCCCGGGGTCCTCGCCCTGCTGACGACGAGCGCGCCCGACGAGTCCGCACGCAACCGCGGCCTGGCCCTCTTCACCGCCGTCTCGTCGGCAGGCGCGTCCATCGGCCTGCTCCTCGGCGGGGTCCTCACCGACCTGGTCAGCTGGCACTGGACGCTGTTCATCAACGTGCCGATCGGCGTCGCGGTCCTGCTCCTGGCCCGCCGTTTCGTCACCGAGACCCCCCGCCGTTCGAGCCGCTTCGACGTCGTCGGCGCGGTCACGGCGACCCTCGGCTCGGTTGCGGTGGTCTACGGCTTCATCAACGCTCCCGACCGCGGCTGGTCGTCGCCCTACACCGTCGGCGCCTTCGCCATCGGCGCGGTCCTGCTCGCGCTCTTCGTGCGCACCGAGGGCCGGGTGCGCGACCCGCTGCTGCCCCTTCCGCTCGTGCGCAACCGCTCGCGGGCCACGGCGCTGGTCGTGATGGCCCTCGTCGTCGGGGCGCAGTTCTCGACGTTCTTCCTCGTCACGCAGTACCTCCAGCGGGTCCTCGGGTTCAGCCCGGTCGCCACCGGGGCGGCGTTCCTGCCCCTCAGCCTCGCGATCTTCGCCATGTCGCGGGTCAGCGCCCGGCTCGTCGCCAAGGTCGGTCCGCGGGCGCTGATGATCGTCGGCACGATCGGCCTGTCGGCCAGCTTCGTCTGGCTCGCGGGCATCACCGAGACGAGTGGGTATGCCGCCCAGCTCCTTGGCCCGCTCGTGCTCAACGGCGCGTCGGCCGCGCTGGTCTTCATGCCGGTCACGGTCGTCGTGCTCGGTGGCGTCGACCGGTCCCACGCGGGAACGATCTCCGGCCTGCTGCAGACCTGCCAGCAGCTCGGTGGCGCCGTGGGCCTCGCTGCGATCGTCAGCGTCTACGCCTCCGGAGCTGTCCCGGGCCGGTTCGTGCCGGGGGTCTCGACGGCGTTCCACACCTCGGCGATCTTCGCGGGCGTCGCGTTCCTGCTGGCCACGCTCGTCCTGCGGCGTGAGCCTGCGGCCGCTCGGTCAGCGGAACAGCCCGCGAGCCAGCCCGCGAGCCAGCCCGCGCCGGTGGTCGCCAGCGCGGCCGTGATCGCAGACTGATCCGCAGCCGACCGGGCCAACCGCACTCGACACGCCGCTGGGCGCGCCTCCTGCGAAGGAAGCGCGCCCAGCGGCATACGTGGGTGGGGAAGGGCGGACGCCCCGTCAGTGGCCCGGCGGCATACTCCAGCGCGCGGTCGAGGTGCCCTGCTCCTTGGCCCGCTCGAAGGCCTCGGCGACGAGCTTCTCAGCCTCCTCGCGGCCGCCCCAGTCCGAGGCCTCGACGTGCTTGCCGGGCTCGAGGTCCTTGTACCGCTCGAAGAAGTGCTGGATCTCCTTGAGCGTGTAGTCGCTGACGTCGTCGATGTCCCGCACGTCGTCCGACCGCACGTCGACCGGGACGCAGAGCACCTTGTCGTCGCCGCCGGCCTCGTCGGTCATGTGGAAGACGCCGACCGGGCGGGCCTCGACGACGACCCCCGGGTAGACCGGCTCAGGCAGCAGCACCAGTGCGTCGAGCGGGTCGCCGTCCTCGCCGAGAGTGTCCTCGATGTAGCCGTAGTCGGCCGGGTACGCCATCGGGGTGAAGAGGTACCTGTCGAGGCGGATCCGACCCGTCTCGTGGTCGACCTCGTACTTGTTCCGCTGTCCGCGAGGGACCTCAATGGTGACGTCGAACTCCACGTCTTCCCCTTCGTGCAGCCCGCTGGCGGGCTCTGATGCCGAGGCATGCCCCGACGGCTGACAGAATCTTCCGCGACAGTGTGTCAGCAAGGGTGCTCCTTGCGCGAAACAGTGACCACAGGCGACGACGGACGGGGGTGGCTCGGGCATGGCTCGGGGGATGACCCACACCATGGCGGCCGTCTGGTCCGCTGTCGCCGTGCTCCTCGGGTATGCCGTCCTCGACGTCGCGGACGCCGCTCCCGGCGTGCTCACGCTGGCCCCAGCGCCGCCACCGCCGCCCACGGAGACGCCAGGCAGGCGCACCCTGCCCGTCGTCCCGCAGCCGACGATGCCGACCTCGGTCGGTATGCCGCTCCCGGCCCTCGCAGGTGAGACCGCGGCGCCCAGCGCGGCCGGGGTCGAGGCGGCGCTCGCGCAGGTGCGCGCCCTGTCGGCGCTGCGTGACTCCGCACTCGTCGTGCAGGACGGCCAGACCGGCGAGGTGCTGCTCGACCAGGGCGGCGACGAGCTGCGCGTGCCGGCCTCGACCACGAAGCTGCTCTCGGCGGCCGCGATCGGCCAGGCCTTCGCACCGGATGCCACGCTGAAGACCGTGGTGCGGGAAGGGCCGGCACCCGACGAGATCGTCCTCGTCGCCGGCGGCGACTCCCTCATCAACCCCGGACGCGGCGACGCCTCCGCGGTCGCGGGCCGCGCGGGCCTGCGCGACCTCGCGGACCAGGTCGCGAAGTCGTTGCGTAACAAGGGGATCCGCTCGGTGCGCCTCGACGTCGACGAGAGCTATGCCTACGGCCCGAGTCTCGCCTCCACGTGGAGTCCCAACTTCCGTCCGTCCGGCATCACGGGCGCAGTCGCGATGCTCGGGCTGTCGACGCAGCGGGCGGAGGGCGGCGCGCATCCCGGCCCTGCCGACCCGGTGGCGTCGGTTCGAGACCTCCTCGTCCAGCAGCTCGAGAACCGCGGCATCTCCGTCACGACCGGCGACCGCACCCACGACACGCCACCGGACGGGTCGGGCTCGGACGGCAGCTCCGGCACGACGGCGGCCACGACGGCGGGCGCGACCGGCACCCCGACGCCGCCGGCCAGCGGGCCTGGCTCCATCCTCGGCTCGGTCGAGTCGGCGCCCGTTCGCGAGCAGCTGGCCCTGGCCCTCACCGACAGCGACAACGCGCTGACCGAGATCCTCACCCGCCAGGCGGCATACCGCTCCGGGTCCGGCACCGACTTTCCGGAGGTCGGGGCCTGGGTCGTCGAGCAGGTGGGAGCGCTCGGCCTCGACACCACCGGCGTCCACCTCGCTGACGCGAGCGGACTGTCCAGGGAGAACCGCGTCCGCGCCGCCCTGCTGGGCCAGGTGCTGGTGCTCGGCTACGACGGCAAGCACCCGGTGCTGCGCCGGGCGCTCGACGGGCTGCCCATCGGCGGCCTCACCGGCACGCTGGAGAAACGCTTCGAGGGCGACGACCACGAGGCCGCGGGCCGAGCCCGGGCCAAGACCGGCACCCTGACCGGCGCGAACGCGCTCGCCGGCAGCGTGGTCAACGACGACGGGCGACTGATCGTCTATGTAGGCATGGTGGCCGGAGCGGGAACCAAAGACGCGCGGGCGGCGTTGGACCGTTTTGTAGCGGTACTCGCCTCGTGCGGGTGCCGTTGACGGGCCGGTGGGTCGCTCGGGGTAGGACAGTCGGTGACGACACGAAACCCTGTGCGGCCGGCTGGACCACCTGGTGGGCCGCCACGCGTGCCGCACGAGTCGCGGGGGGCGCACCCAGCGCACGACGTCTGCACCGCACCGGAAGGCCTGGAATGACCGACACGACCGTCACGACCGCATCGGGACCAGGGGTACCAGGCGTGCCCCCAGCGGGACCGACGGCCTCCATCGACTACGAGTTCGCCAAGCGGACCGGCCGCGCCATCGTCAAGCCGGGGCCCCAGGTCTCCAGCGACGAGGCTGCAGCGATCGTGGCCGACCTGCGCAGCGCCGCCGCCTCCGCCGTGGCACCGGTCGCCGAGACCAGCGCACTCGCCGCTCCCGAGGACGCGCCGCCGCCGCTCGTCGTCGACCGGGCCGGGTGGATCAGCGCCAACGTCGACTCGTTCCGGGCGATGCTCGACCCCGTCGTCGACAAGCTCAACGCGAAGAAGAAGACCGCGCCGGGCTCGACCGCGACGATGATCGGCGCCAAGGTGACCGGCGCCGAGATGGGCACCCTGCTCGCCTTCCTGTCCAGCAAGATCCTCGGTCAGTACGACCTGGCACCGGGCGGCACGCCCCGGCTGCTGCTCGTCGCGCCGAACATCGTGGCCACCGAGCGCAAGCTCGAGGTCGACCCGCACGACTTCCGCCGCTGGGTCGCGATGCACGAGGAGACCCACCGCGTGCAGTTCACCGCGGTGTCCTGGCTGCGGGAGCACATGGTCACCGAGTCGCAGAGCCTCGCCGTCGACCTCGCCCCCACGCCCGAGGATCTCAACAAGCGGTTCGAGCAGCTCACCCGCAACCTCCCCGAGGTGATCTCCTCGGGCGAGGGCCTGGGCCAGCTGTTCGCGACGCCCGAGCAGAAGGCGCGCATCGCCGAGCTCACCGCAGTCATGTCGCTGCTCGAGGGCCACGCCGACGTCGTCATGGACGCGGTCGGGCCGACGGTCATCCCGTCGGTCGACGAGATCCGCCGCAAGTTCGACCAGCGCCGCAACAACGCGGTCGGGATCGACCGCCTCATGCGCAAGCTGCTCGGTCTCGAGGCGAAGATGCGCCAGTACCGTGACGGCGCCGTCTTCGTCCGGGCCGTCATGGACCAGGTCGGTCGCGAGGGGTTCAACGCCGTGTGGTCCTCGCCCGAGACCCTGCCCAAGGCCGCCGAGATCCTCGAGCCCAGCGCCTGGGTGCGCCGGGTCCACGGCTGAGCGCCGTGCGAGGCCCTTCCGAGATGCCCGGACCAGACCCCGCCGTTGCAGCGACGCGCCTCGCCGTGCGCGAGCACCTCGCCGACCTCCCGCCCGGAGCCGTCGTCCTCGTGGCCTGCTCCGGCGGGCCCGACTCCGTGGCGCTCGCCGCCGCGCTCGCGTTCGAGGCTCCGAGGTCCGGGCTGCGTGCCGCCGCCGTCATCGTCGACCATGGCCTCCAGGACGACTCCCGCGAGGTCGCCCAGCGTGCCGCGACGATCTGCGGCGACCTCGGTCTCGACCCGGTCGAGATCGTCTCGGCCGACGTCCGGCCCACCGGCTCCGGCCTCGAGGCCGACGCCCGCAGTGCGCGCTATGCCGCGATCGAGAAGGTCGCCAACCGGCTCGGCGCCTCAGCCATCCTCATCGGGCACACCCGCGACGACCAGGCCGAGCAGGTCCTGCTCGGCCTGTCCCGCGGCTCCGGTGCCCGGTCGCTGAGCGGTATGCCGGCCCGCCGCGACCGCTTCGTCCGTCCGCTTCTCGCGCTCCCGCGCGCGACCACGCTCGCCGCCTGTGCGGCATACGGCATCGAGCCGTGGCAGGACCCACACAACAGCGACACCTCGTTCCGGCGGGTGCGGGCGCGCCGGTTGCTGGCCCACCTGGAGCAGGACCTCGGGCCGGGGTTCGGCGCGGCTCTCGCGAGGTCCGCGGACCTGCTGCGCGAGGACGCCGACTTCCTCGAGGGGCTGGCATTGACGGCGCGGGCAGGCCTCCCTGACGCGGACGGCCAGCCGGGCGTGGACCTCGATGCCCTCGCCGCGCTGCCGCGGGCGATCCGCACGCGCGTCTGGCGGATCCTCGCCGCCGAGGCCGGTGCGCCGCTCGCCGACGTCAACGCCGCGCACGTCGAGTCGCTCGACGCGTTGCTGACGTCGTGGCACGGCCAGGGGCCGCTGCACGTCCCTGGCGGGATCGCGGTGAGCCGCACGGGCAGCTCGATCAGGTTCAGCCCGATCCGCGACCACGAGGCCGCCCGGCTCTGACGTCTCGCGTGGGCGCCCGAGGGTCGCTCGGCGCCTCGGCACGGTGCTGTTGAATGGTCTACGCCGCCCGCCGCACCCGACACGCCGTTGTCGACGACACCGAGGAGCCTTCGTGGACCACGAGGACATGGGAGACGACCTGGCCAAGGTCCTGCTCACCGAGGAGCAGATCCAGAGCCGTCTCGCCGAGCTCGCAGTAGACATCTGGAAGGACTACGCCGACAAGGACTTCCTCCTCGTCGGCGTGCTCAAGGGAGCGGTCGTCGTCATGGCCGACCTCATGCGCGCCCTGCCCGGCACCGCTCCGATGGACTGGATGGCGGTCTCGTCCTACGGCTCGGGCACCAAGTCGTCCGGTGTGGTCCGGATCCTCAAGGACCTCGACACCGACATCACCGGCCGGCACGTGCTCATCGTCGAGGACATCATCGACTCGGGCCTGACGCTCTCCTGGATCAAGAGCAACCTCGAGTCGCGCCGCCCGGCCTCGGTCGAGATCTGCACCCTGCTGCGCAAGCCCGACGTCGTCAAGGTCGACATCCCGGTCAAGTACGTCGGCTTCGACATCCCCAACGAGTTCGTCGTCGGCTACGGCCTCGACTACGCCGAGAAGTACCGCAACCTCCGCTGCGTCGGCACCCTCGCCCCCCACGTCTACGCCTGAGGCGTGAGAGCCTCGCGCCATGACGTTCTCGATCGTCGCGCGCCAGGGCGAGGCCTATGGTGTCGCGGTCGCCTCGAAGTTCCTCGCGGTCGGCGCGGTCGTGCCCGCTGCTCGCATCGGAGTCGGTGCCGTCGCCACGCAGTCCTACGCCCGGGTGGCCTACCTCCAGGAGCTGCTCGAGCGTCTCGCGTCGGGTGAGCCTGCCCCGGCCGCGCTCGAGGCCGCGACCGCCCTCGACGACGGCAGGCAGACCCGGCAGGTCGGGCTGGTCGGGAAGGCCTCGGCGGCGACCTTCACGGGCTCCGAGTGCAACCCGTGGGCGGGCGGCGTGGCGCGCGACGACGGCGACACGGCATACGCCATCCAGGGCAACATCCTCACCGGGCCGGACGTCGTCGAGGCCATGGAGCGGGCCTGGCACGACTCTGCGGGACGTGGTCTGGCTCGGCGCCTCCTCGCGGCGCTCACCGCCGGTGACGCCGCCGGAGGGGACTCGCGCGGGCGTCAGAGCGCGGCCATGTATGCCGTCGAGCCCGGCGCCGGCTACGACAGCTGCGGGGTGCTCGTCGACCTCCGTGTCGACGACCACGCGGACCCCGTGCCCGAGCTCGGCCGGCTGCTCGACGACTGGGAGATGTACTTCGGCAAGCCCGAGGACGTCCAGCCGCTCGAGGGCGACCTCGCCACCGAGGTCGCCGAGCGGCTGGCTCAGGCCGGCCATCCCGTTGCTGAAGGGGGCGGCGACGGTGCGGCCGACCTGGCGACGGCCCTGGCGGACTGGGCCGGCGAGGCGAACTACGAGGCCCGGCTGAGCCCCGACGGCATCGATGCCCGCGTGCTCGCCGCCCTTCGCGCGACGACCTCCTGACGTTCATTTTTCCCCGTCGAGTGGGCGCCCCGTACCATCCGCCCCGCGTCGAGTGGGCGCCCCGTCACACCTTTCACGTGACCTGTGGGGCGCATGTGGCCGGTGTGACGGATCGCCCACTCGACGAGAAGGGGGAGGGTTGGTACGGCATACGGCTGCGGGGCGGTCGGGGACGCCCACGCGTGGGCTGGTTGGTCATGGGTACGCGACATGCGGAACACTGGTAGTTCGCCGGACGTTGTGCCGGTGGACCAACTCACCGGACGAGCAGGAGGGCCGGGGCGTCATTCGCCCCGCAGGTACATGGACGCAAAGCGGATTCTGCGCACGCCACTGTTGTGGATCTTGGTCCTCATCAGCGCGCTCGTCTTCGGCATGTTGTTCTCCGAGTCCGGCCCGCCGCGGATCGACACATCCGAGGCGATGAAGCAGATCACAAACGGCAACGTCGAGTCGGCCAAGCTCATCGACAACGAGCGCATGGAGCTGACCCTCAAGACCCCGTACGACTCGCCTGACGGCACCGTCAAGGACGCCAAGTCGGTCTACGCCTACTACGTCGACGCCCGCGGCCAGCAGGTCGTCGACGCGCTCGACGCGAAGCCGCCGACCAAGGGCGTGGACGACTACATCGAGCAGCAGAGCTGGTTCGGGTCACTGCTGTTCTCGATCCTGCCGATCATCATCATCCTCGCCCTGTTCTGGTTCCTCATGGGGCAGATGCAGGGCGGCGGCAACCGCGTCATGCAGTTCGGCAAGTCGCGGGCCAAGCTCGCCACCAAGGACACCCCGAAGGTGACCTTCGCGGACGTCGCCGGCTGCGACGAGGCCATCGAGGAGCTCCAGGAGATCAAGGAGTTCCTCCAGGAGCCTGCGAAGTTCCTCGCCGTCGGCGCCAAGATCCCCAAGGGCGTGCTGCTCTACGGCCAGCCGGGAACGGGCAAGACGCTGCTGGCCCGCGCCGTCGCGGGGGAGGCCGGCGTCCCGTTCTACTCGATCAGCGGCTCCGACTTCGTCGAGATGTTCGTCGGTGTCGGCGCCAGCCGCGTGCGCGACCTGTTCGAGCAGGCCAAGGCGAACGCCCCGGCCATCGTCTTCGTCGACGAGATCGACGCCGTCGGTCGTCACCGTGGCGCGGGCCTCGGCGGCGGTCACGACGAGCGCGAGCAGACGCTGAACCAGCTGCTCGTGGAGATGGACGGCTTCGACGTCAAGACCAACGTCATCCTCATCGCCGCGACCAACCGGCCCGACATCCTCGACCCTGCCCTGCTGCGCCCTGGCCGTTTCGACCGCCAGATCGCCGTCGAGGCGCCCGACATGATCGGCCGTCACCGCATCCTCGAGGTGCACGCGCAGGGCAAGCCCATGGCACCTGACGTCGACCTGCTGGCCGTCGCCCGGCGCACGCCCGGCTTCACCGGCGCCGACCTGGCGAACGTCCTCAACGAGGCCGCGCTGCTCACCGCCCGTGGCGACCGCCGCGTCATCGACAACCCGGCTCTCGACGAGGCGATCGACCGTGTCATCGCCGGCCCGCAGAAGCGCACCCGCATCATGTCGGCCAAGGAGCGCAAGATCACGGCGTACCACGAGGGTGGCCACGCCCTGGTTGCTGCGGCGCTCAACCACACCGACCCTGTCACCAAGGTGACGATCCTGCCGCGCGGACGGGCCCTCGGCTACACGATGGTCATGCCGGTGGACGACAAGTACTCCACGACCCGCAACGAGATCCTCGACCAGCTCTCGTACGCCCTGGGTGGCCGCGTCGCGGAGGAGATCGTCTTCCACGAGCCCACCACCGGCGCGAGCAACGACATCGAGAAGGCCACGGGTCTGGCCCGCAAGATGGTCACCGAGTTCGGCATGTCCGAGCGCATCGGTGCGATCAAGCTCGGGCAGAGCAACGGTGAGGTGTTCCTCGGACGCGACATGGGCCACCAGCGCGACTACTCCGAGGAGATTGCCAGCGTCGTCGACGAGGAGGTGCGCAAGCTCATCGAGGCGGCGCACGACGAGGCCTACGCGGCCATCAACCAGAACCGCGACATCCTCGACAACCTCGTGCTCGAGCTGCTCGAGAAGGAGACCCTCAACCAGGCCGAGCTCGCCGACGTGTTCAAGCACGTCGATCGCGTGCCCAAGCGCCCGACCTGGCTGTCGTCGCAGGCCCGCGTGCCGGGCGACCGGCCCCCGGTGCTGACGCCCGCGGAGATCGCCGCGAAGAACGGCCAGAACGGGCAGAACGGCCACCTCCCGCCGCCCGTGCCTCCGGACCGGACGATCGAGGAGAAGATCGACGAGGCAGCCGCCGTCGGTGCCCACCCACTGACGGTTGAGCACCCGCCGGAGCAGGTCATCGAGGTCCCCGACGACCAGCCCGTGCGCCCCGGCGAGAAGAGCTGACGCGTGCCGGTCGACCACGAGCGCGCCGAGGCGGCCGTCCGTGAGCTGCTGCTCGCCATCGGGGAGGACCCCGAGCGGGAGGGCTTGCGCGACACGCCGGCGCGCGTAGCGAGGTCGTACTCCGAGATCTTCGCTGGTCTCGACATGACCGCAGAGGAGGTGCTCAGCACGACCTTCTCGATCGACCATGAAGAGCTCGTCATCGTGCGCGACATCGAGCTCTACAGCACGTGCGAGCACCACCTCGTGCCGTTCCACGGGGTGGCGCACGTGGGCTACATCCCCGACAAGCACGGGCGGGTCACCGGTCTGTCCAAGCTCGCTCGGCTCGTCGAGGTGTTCGCCCGGCGCCCGCAGGTGCAGGAGCGGCTCACGTCGCAGATCGCGGACGCCCTCGTCGAGCACCTGAGCGTGCGTGGCGTGATCGTCGTGGTGCAGGCCGAGCACCTGTGCATGTCGATGCGCGGCATCCGCAAGCCTGGTGCGAGCACGATCACCTCCGCCGTGCGAGGGCAGCTGCGCGACCCGGCCACTCGAGCGGAGGCCATGGCGCTCATGCTCGAGGGCAACAAGTGAGCGACCCCTTCGCGCCGCCGTGTCCGCGTCACCGGTGAAGACGCCTTCCCCGGTGGAAGGATGTGCGCCATGACTGCCCCGACGGTGACCGCCGACGACCTGCTCGAGGTGCGCGACCGCACGCTTGTCATGGGCGTCGTCAACGTCACGCCCGACTCGTTCTCCGACGGCGGGGAGTGGTTCGAGCCCGACGCTGCCATCGCGCACGGCCACGACGTGAGGGCGGCCGGCGCCGACATCGTCGACGTCGGCGGCGAGTCCACCCGCCCTGGGGCAGAACGCCCCTCGGTCGAGGAGGAGCTGCGCCGCGTCCTGCCGGTCGTCTCCGAGCTCGCCGCTGCCGGAGCGGTCGTCTCGATCGACACGATGCGCGCTGAGGTGGCGCGGGCCGCCGTGCATGTGGGCGCGTCCATCGTCAACGACGTGTCCGGCGGCCTCGCCGACCCGGAGATGGTGCCGTTCGTGGCCCTGAACCGCCTTCCCTACGTAGCGATGCACTGGCGTGGCCACAGCACGGACATGCAGTCGCGTGCCGTCTATGACGACGTCGTCGAGGACGTATGCCGTGAGCTCATCGCTCGTCGTGACGTGCTGCTGGGTGCCGGGATCGAGCAGGACCGGCTCGTGCTGGACCCCGGGCTGGGTTTCGCCAAGAACGCCGACCACAACTGGGCGCTGATGGCCGCGCTGCCGACACTGCACGACCTGGGACACCCGATCCTCGTCGGTGCCTCTCGCAAGGCCTTCCTCGGCCGGCTGGGGCGGCGCGAAGGAGAGCCGCCACGTCCGGCGGCCGAGCGGGACGTCGAGACGACGGCGACCTCGGTCATGGCCGCGATGGCGGGCATGTGGTGCGTGCGCGTGCACGACGTCGCCTCGACCGTGCGCGCGCTGTCGGTGGTCCAGGCGGCGCTCGACCACGCACTGGAGGATGCCGACTGATGCCGGATCGCATTGTGCTGCAGGGCGTCTCGGCTCGCGGCAACCACGGCGTGCTCGACTTCGAGAAGCGTGACGGACAGGTCTTTGTCGTCGACGTGACGATGACGGCCGACCTCTCGCGGGCCGGGCGCACAGATGACCTCGCCGCTACCGTCAGCTACGCCGAGGTCGCCACTGATGTGGTCGCCCGCATCACGGGGCCTTCGTTCGACCTCATCGAGCGGCTCGCCGAGGTCATCGCCGACGACGTGCTGCGTCACGACCTCGTCGACTCGGTGGAGGTCGTGGTCCACAAGCCGGAGGCCCCCGTGGGCCAGCCGTTCACCGATGTCCAGGTGCGGCTCGAGCGCACCAACGCGGCCGCGGTCGTCGTCGCTCTCGGGTCCAACCTCGGCGACCGCGGGGAGACGCTCGCGGCGGCCGTGCGGGCGCTGCGTGACCTACGCGGACTCACTGTGACCGCAGTGTCGTCCCTGGTCGAGACCGACCCGGTGGGCGGCCCGGACCAGCCGCCTTACCTCAACGCCGTGGTCGTCGGGCGGTGCACTCTCGCCCCGGACGACCTGCTCAGGTCTCTGCACACGATCGAGGCAGAGCACGGCCGTACTCGTGAGATCCGCTGGGGCGCAAGGACGCTCGATCTTGACCTGATCCAGTTCGGGGCCCCTGGCGGCCCGCGCGAGGTCCTCAGCGACCTCCCCGACCTGACACTGCCCCACCCGCGTGCGGCCGAGCGCGCCTTCGTGCTCGTCCCCTGGGCCGACGCCGACGGCCGGGCCACGATCCGTGTGGGGCGGGGGGACGGCGGCATACGGCCCGTGTCCGAAGTCCTGACCGAACTCGACCGATCGGGCGTACGTCCCGGTCCCGAATGGGAGCAGCAGTGATCACCCCACAAAGTTCTCCGTTCGTTCCTCACTCCGATACTTTGCGGGGACCCCGATGAGACCACACTCCGGCATCCGGGCGACCACGCTCGTGCTCGCGGGCCTCGCGATGACGATCGTGGCGTGGCTCGTGCTGCGTTCGGTCTCCTCCGGCGGCACGAGCCTGCCCGACCCGGGCTGGGTCGCGATCGCGGTGATGGCGTTCCTTGCGGCGGGCCTGCTGGTGGCCGGCTGGCAGGTGCGCAAGGTGCGTGATGGTGTGGGCGACGGCTCGGTGACGCCGTTGCGGGCGGCGCGCACGCTGGTCCTGGCCCAGGCGGCCGCTCTGACGGGCGCCGTACTCGTGGGCTGGTACGTCGCAAACACCCTGGTGCTGCTGCCCGATGCGGACGTCGAGTCGCAGCGCAGCCGGATCTGGCCGTTCGTGGCCCACGCCGTCGTGGCCGCGCTGCTCGCCGTGGCGGGCATGGTCGTGCAGCGCTGGTGCCGGGTCCGGCCGCGCGACGAAGAGGACGAAGGCAACGGCGCGAACGGAAAGT
Source organism: Monashia sp. NPDC004114 (assembly GCF_053603855.1). Classification (NCBI taxonomy): domain Bacteria; kingdom Bacillati; phylum Actinomycetota; class Actinomycetes; order Micrococcales; family Intrasporangiaceae; genus Intrasporangium; species Monashia sp. NPDC004114. The sequence goes on from NZ_JBSGGK010000014.1 coordinate 130,666, forward strand.
CGTCCGCCGCCCACTGACCGCCTGATCGCGGTTCGAGGTGTTCGGGTCGAGGCGACAGGTCGCCTCATCCAATGAGGCGATTCATCGAAGCGATCACCTCGAACCGTCAGGGGGCGCCGGCGGTGGTGTGCCTCGTCGTCGTCCGGGTCGGCGTCGGGACGACCGAGATCGTGGACGTCCCCGTCGCCCTCGGGGGACCCGCCGGCCCGTCCGGCACGGTCGTGCGAACCGGCCACGGCGGCGGGATCGTGTCGACGGTGTCCTGGTCGGAGCAGGCGGCCGCGAACGTGATCGTGGCCGTGATGACCGCGACCGCCACGCCGCGCACCACCCCACCCCGCGTCAGCCGGCGAGACGGCATACCGGCCTTCGACGGCATACCGTCCCCCTCGGGCCGTTCCAGTCGGATGGGGGTCACTTGTCGATGTCTCCGACGACGAAGAACATCGACCCCAGGATCGCCACCATGTCCGCGATGAGCTGGCCCGGCAGCATCTCGCTGAGCACCGAGATGTTGCTGAACGAGGCCGAGCGCAGCTTGAGCCGCCACGGCGTCTTCTCGCCACGCGACACGAGGTAGTAGCCGTTGAAGCCGAGAGGGTTCTCGGTCGCGCAGTAGATCTCGCCCTCCGGCACCTTCAGCACCTTGGGGAGCTTGACGTTGATCGGCCCCTGGGGCAGCTGGACGAGGCGGTCGAGGCAGGCCTCGACGAGGTCGAGCGACACGTGCACCTGCTCGAGCAGCACCTCGAGGCGCGCCAGGCAGTCGCCGGCGGAGCGCGTGACGACCCGGCCGGGTCCCTTGTCGCCGAAGAGCTCCTCGTACGCGAGGTACGGCGTGTCGCGCCGCAGGTCGATGTCGAGCCCGCTCGCCCGTGCGATCGGCCCCGAGACGCCGTACGCCTCGACGGTGGCGCGTGGGAGAACGCCGACGCCGCGCGTGCGGCCCTCGAGGATCTCGTTGCCCACGACGAGCCGCTCGAGACCGGGCAGCCGCTTGCGGACGTTCGCGACGGCCTTGTCGACGCGGCCCATCCAGCCGGCCGGAAGGTCCTCCTTGAGGCCGCCGACCCGGTTGAACATGTAGTGCATCCGGCCGCCGGAGACCTCTTCCATCACGGCCTGCAGCTCCTCGCGCTCGCGGAACGCGTGGAAGACGGGCGTGATCGCCCCGAGCTCGAGCGGGTACGAGCCGAGGAACATCAGGTGGTTGAGCACGCGGTTCAGCTCGGCGAGGGCCGTTCGGGCCCAGACGGCTCGCTCCGGCACCTCCATGCCGAGCATCTGCTCGACTCCGAGCACCACGCCGAGCTCGTTCGAGAACGCCGAGAGCCAGTCGTGGCGGTTCGCGAGCACGATGATCTGGCGGTAGTCGCGCACCTCGAACAGCTTCTCCGCGCCGCGGTGCATGTAGCCGATGACCGGCTCGGCACTGACGATCCGTTCGCCGTCGACGACGATCTTCAGCCGGAGCACGCCGTGCGTGGCGGGGTGCTGCGGCCCGATGTTGAGCACCATGTCGGCCGTCGCCAGCCCACCGGCTCCGACTCCGACGGTGAGCGCCTGGCCGCCCCTGGGGGCGGCGGCGAGCGACGTGGTCCTCTGGCTCGTGTCAGCGCTCACGGTTCGACCCTACGTCCGGCATGGGGTCGAGTATGCCGTGCGGCACAGTAGGAGAGTGGCACAGCCCTTCGACCTGAGTGACCCCGGCTTCGTGGCCGACCCGTATGCCGCTCTGGCCGCTTCGCGCGCCAGTGGCCCGATCCTGTGGCACGACGGCCTCGGCGAGTGGGTGACCACGAGCCACGCCGCTGCCAACGACGTGCTCCGTGACCGGCGTCTTGGCCGGATCTTCCGGCCTCGGGCGAGCACGGAAGACGACGCATGGACGACGTTCGACTGGTTGCACGCCGACTCGATCCTGGACTCGGAGCCGCCGAAGCACACCCGGCTGCGGCGTCTGGTGTCCGGCGCGTTCGGCCGCGGGCACATCGAGCGCATGCGTCCCCGGATCGAGGAGCTCGCCGATGAGCTGCTCGACGGTGTCGCGGCACGCCTTGACGCCGACGGCCGGGTCGACGTCATCGAGCACTACGCCGAGCCCTTGCCCGTGCTGGTCATCTGCGAGCTGCTCGGTGCGCCGACCGAGGACTGGAAGCGGCTGCGTGACTGGTCGCAGGCGATCGTCAGGATGTACGAGGTCGCGCCCAGCCCGCAGGCGCAGGAGGACGCGCAGCGAGCGTGCACCGACTTCGCGGCATACGTGGAGCAGCTGGCCGCGGAGCGCGCGGCGGCGCCCGGCGACGACCTGCTCACCTCGCTCGTGCAGGAGCGCGACGGCGGCGACCGCCTCTCGCGACGCGAGCTGGTCGCGACCGTCGTGCTGCTGCTCAACGCGGGGCACGAGGCCAGCGTCAACGGTTTCGGCAACGGGCTGCACTCGCTGCTCGGGGACCCGGCCGTCCTCGACAAGGTGCTCGCCGAGCTCGACGACGACCGCGCGGTCGAGCGCCTCGTCGAGGAGATGCTGCGGCACGACTCGCCCCTGCACCTGTTCGAGCGCACCGCCACCACCGACGTCGAGCTGCACGGCGTCACGCTCCGGACCGGCCAGAAGGTGGCCGCGCTGCTCGGGGCCGCCAACCGCGACCCGCGGGTCTTCGCCGAGCCCGACCGGTTCGACCCCACTCGCGATCCGAACCCGCACCTCGCCTTCGGCGCCGGCATCCACTTCTGCCTCGGCGCGCCGCTCGCGAGGATGGAGCTGCAGATCTCCGTGCGCGCGCTGCTGCGACGGCTCGGCGCGCTCCAGATCGTCGACGCGATGCAGCGGCCGACGTTCGTGCTGCGGGGTTACGAACATCTCGTCGTGGCCGGGGCACCGCGCCCCGGTCCAGCGGAAGGGAGCCAAGGATGAGTGAGCTGACGCCGTACATCTGCGTCGAGGACTCGCGGGCCGCGATCGAGTGGTACCGCCAGGCGCTCGGGGCCGAGGTGACCTTCGAGCCGATCATCATGCCCGACGGGCGGGTCGGGCACTGCGAGCTGGCGGTCGACGGCGCCCGGTGGATGATGTCCGACAGCTTCGAGGGCGTGAACATCGCCCCGCCCGACCCGGCGCGCGGCAACGCGGTGACGATGCACCTCACCGTCGCGGACTGCGACGCCGCGTGCCGCCGGGTCCAGGCGGCCGGGGTCACCCTCGACCGAGGCCCCGAGGACAGCCCGCCGGCCGGGCGGGTGGCCGTCTTCCGGGACCCGTTCGGGCACCGCTGGTTCCTCAACCAGCCGTTCGAGTGATCGCCCCGTCACACGTCGAGTGAGCGCCCCGTCACGGGCGTCTCACCCGTCTCAGGAGCGGTCGGCCTCGCGGCCGCGCAGGACGACGTAGCCGCCGATGACGAGCAGCACGGTCGTGCCGAGGATCGTCAGCAGGATCGGCACGAACGGCGACGACTCCGCCTCGTCGCCTGCCGTCGGCTGCGGGCTCACGTGCACGCTGGCGCCGGCCGTCGCGGTCGACCCGTCGAGCCCGACCGTGGCGTGGAACGAGAACGACCCGCTGACCGGGTGGCCGTCGTCGGAGGTGACGCGGTAGGTCACGGTGTAGTCGCCGGCCGGTGCGGTCGGCAGGAGCGCCTGCGTCACGTCGCGCCCGTCGATCGTCGGAGTCCCGCTCGCCATGTTGCCGGTCGGACCGGTGACCACGACCTGCGTGCCGAGGGAGAGCGGGGCCTCGGCGAACGTCAGGACCACAGCGCCCGGCAGCCGGTCGACCGTCGAGCCGTCGGAGGGGTTCGTCCGCTCGAGGACGTCGTGCGCGGCTGCGACGGTCGGCAGGGCAATGGTGACGCTGAGGCAGACTCCGAGGGCGAGCAGCAGGGACGACAGGCGGCGCATGACGATCAGGGTACGTCGCCCGAATGCACGCCCTTCACCGCCCACCAGAAGTCGCCGAAGCCGCCGGCCGGGCGGATGAGGTCCGCCTCCGCGCCGGCTCGCTCCAGCGCGCGCACGTAGGCCAGAGGGTCGGTCGTGGCGAGCTCGATCGAGGGGCTCGCACCGGTGAAGCCGAGGTCGCGCAGGAGGTCTCGCTGGCGCACCAGATGGTCGGCCACCAGCGTGTCCATCGCGACGTGGGCGGTGATGTCGCACGAGCCATCGGGCACCGGCTGGGTGAGGCGTCCGCCGACGTATGCCGCCAGCGTCCCCCCGCTCGGCCGCTCGGTCGCGAGATGGCCGTAGTCGACCGCCACCGCCAGGCCCGAGCGGATGGCGCTCAGCAGGTGCTGCCACGCCTCGTCCCGGGCCAGCCCGACCTCCACGCGGCTGCGAGGGCGGCTCGTCTGCCAGTGGTCGCGACACCAGTCCGCCTCAGCAGGGGGCAGCGCCGAGCCGAGAGACTCGGTGCCGCTCTCGCGATCAACGAGCACCACTCGGGTCTGGCCGTCGTCGTCGACCTCGGCGATCTCGCAGGGCACCACGTCGAGCCACTCGTGGGCGACGACCAGGGCGTCCTCGAGGTCGGCGAGGCAGTCCGGCAGGTCCGCACCGCCAGGGGAGCGGACCCACTCGATGTTTCCGTCGAGGCCTTCGGGCCGGTCGACGACGTCGACTGCGACGATCCTGGTGGCCCCGGCCCTGGCCGTGGCCCTGGCCGTGGCCCTGGCCCCGGCCGTGGGCGTGCCGCCGGTGGCCGGCAGGTCTTCCTGGGCCGCCACGGCCCGCAGCAGGTGCGTCGCGAGCTCGCCGCGGCCCGCACCGACGTCGACGACCACGCGAGGCATGACCGGCCCGCGCATCCGGGCCCACAGGGCCAGCAGGACCTCGGCCAGCACCCCACCGGTCACCCCGTGGGTGGCCGTCGTGAAGTGAGCCGCCGGCCCACCACGCGCGACGTAGAAACCGCGCCCGGCGGCATACAGGGCGTCGTGCCAGGCCTCTCGCCAAGGGACGGGATCCACGCCCCGGACTGTAGGCGATAGCGTGCCTTGGGTGAGCACCCCGCACGAACGGCCCGCACGTTTCGAGGTCGGCGTCGTGGGCGCCGGCCGGGTCGGGTCGGTGCTCGGAGCCGCCCTCGTGCGGGCCGGGCACTCGGTGACCGGCGTGTCTGCGGTCAGCGAGGCGAGCCTCGAGCGCGCGGCGACGCTCCTGCCGGGCGTGCCCGTCAAGCCGATCCCCGACGTCGTCAGCGGCGCCCACCTCGTCGTGCTCGCCGTGCCGGACGACGCGCTGCACGACCTCATCGCGGGGCTGAGCGCGACCGGGATCTTCACTCCGGGACAGCTGGTCATGCACACGTCGGGCGCGCATGGCATCGGGGTCTTCGACGACGCAGCAGACAGCGATGTCGTCCCGCTCGCCCTCCATCCGGCGATGACGTTCACGGGCACGAGCGTGGACCTGGAGCGCCTGCACGACTGCTGCTTCGGCGTCACCACGACCGACCTGGCCAGACCCGTCGGCGAGGCCCTCGTCATCGAGATGGGCGGCGACCCGGTGTGGATCGCCGAGGAGGACCGCGTCACCTATCACGCGGCCCTGGCTCATGGCGCGAACCACCTTGTCACCCTGGTCGCCCAGGCGCTGCAGCTGCTCGGCGAGGCAGGCGTCGAGGATCCCGCGCGCCTGCTCGAGCCGCTCCTCTCGGCGGCGCTCGCGAACACCCTCCAGCTGGGTGATGCTGCCCTCACCGGCCCGGTGGCGCGCGGAGATGCCGGTACCGTGGCCGGGCACGTCGCGATGCTGCGCACGGTTGCGCCGGACATCCGTCCGACCTACCTGGCCCTGGCCCGAGCGACGGCACAGCGGGCTCTTCTCAGCGGGCGCCTCAGACCGTCGAACGCCGGCCCGCTGCTCGAGCTGCTTGCGCACGAGGAGGAACGACCGTGACCGACCCGACCCACTCAGCTCCCGTCACTGGGGCACTGGTCGAAGCACTCACCGCGACCGACGGGACTCCGACCAGGCCAGGGCCCGTTGTCGCCCGAACCCGCGACGAGCTGCTGGCGTCGCGTGCCACCCTCGACGACGGCGACGTCGCGGTCGTCATGACGATGGGTGCCCTGCACGAGGGTCACGCCACGCTGATCCACCAGGCCCGCAAGACGCACGCCCACGTCGTCGTCACGATCTTCCTCAACCCGCTGCAGTTCGGGCCACGGGAGGACCTCTCGCGCTACCCGCGGACGTTCGACGACGACCTCGCGATCTGCACGGCCGCGGGCGTCGACCTCGTCTTCGCGCCGACGCCCGACGTCGTCTACCCCGACGGCGACCCCGGCGTCCGGGTTTCCGCCGGTCCGCTCGGCAATGTGCTCGAGGGTCAGGCGCGGCCGGGTCACTTCGACGGCATGCTCACCGTCGTGGCCAAGCTCATGCATCTGACCCGGTGCACGTCGGCCTACTTCGGGCAGAAGGACGCCCAGCAGCTGCTCCTCATCCGCAGGATGGTCCGCGACCTCGACTTCCCGGTCAACGTGGTCTCCGTGCCGACGGTGCGCGAACCGGACGGCCTGGCGATGTCGAGCCGCAACACGTACCTCACGCCGTCGGACCGCGAGACGGCCCTGTGCCTGTCCGCTGCGCTGCGCGCCGGGGCCGCGGCCGCGACCGAAGGCCCGTCGGCGATCCGGCGCGCAGCCCGTGGGGTGCTGGTCCGTGAGCCGCTCGCCCTCATCGACTACCTCGTCCTCGTCCACCCGGACACTCTCGAGGACGTGCCGGAGTGGTACCGCGGCGAGGCTCTGCTCGCGGTCGCCGGCCGGGTCGGCACCACGCGCCTGATCGACAACCTGCCCGTCCTCGTCGGCCCCGGCGGCGGCGCACTCGAGACGTTCTCGGCGCGCTGACGGATACTGCCGGCGAGAACCCCTGACCCAAGGACTGATCCACCGTGCAGCGCTTCATGCTCCATTCCAAGATCCACCGGGCGAAGGTCACCCAGGCCGATCTGCACTATGTCGGCTCGCTGACCATCGACCGGGATCTCATGGACGCCGCCGATCTCTGGCCGGGCCAGCAGGTCGATGTCGTCGACGTCGACAACGGCAGCCGCCTCACGACCTACGCCATCGAGGGCGAGCGCGGCTCCGGCATCCTCTGCGTCAACGGTGCGGCAGCCAGGCTGATCTCGCCGGGCGACACTGTCATCATCATCGCGTATGCCGCGATGGACGACACCGAGGCCCGCACCTTCGAGCCACGGGTCGTCTTCGTGGACGACCACAACCGGATGGTCGAGGTCGGGCACGATGCAGGCGACGTCCCCGACGGCTTCGGCCTGATGACCTCGGCGGTCACCGAGCGCCACCACGACTACCAGGACCACCCCTGACGGGCGCCCGACCCCGACCCCGACTCGCGCCGCTCGGACGTCGCCGGCCCCGAGCCGCGCCGCTCGGACCTTGCCAGGCGGGCAACACACCGAGCAGTCGCATACTTCTGCGGTTATTTCCATCAGAGTTCGCGGTTTCTCGGTGTGTTGCCGATCCGGGCCGCGGAGCTGGCGGCGGTGGTGGCCTGGGCGGTGGGAGCGCGTCCGGGCCGGGCGGTGGTGGCCTGGGCGGTGGTGGCCTGGGCGGTGGTGGCGCGTCCGGGCTGGGCGGTGGGAGCGCGTCCGGGCCGGGCGGTGGGAGCGCGTCCGGGCCGGGCGGCATACGGTATGGGTCGTGACTGCTCACGGGAGGAGCCCGCGATGAGCGCGAGCGCTATCACCGTCCCGCGGCGCCTCCGTGCGCCTGCCCCGGGTTGGACCGCGACGGCCGACGTCATCGTCGTCGGCTCCGGCATCGCCGGTCTCACGACCGCGCTGCGGCTGCGGCGGCGAGTCGACCGCGTGCTGCTCGTGACCAAGACCGTGCTCGACGAGGGGTCGACGGCCTGGGCGCAGGGCGGCATCGCCGCCGTCATGTCGCCAGAGGACAGCCCGGCCGAGCACGTGCATGACACGCTCGTCGCGGGCGTCGGCCTGTGCGACGTAGAGGCCGTCGAGACGCTGGTCAACGAGGGCCCGGACGCGGTCTGGGACCTCATCGCCCTCGGCGCGGACTTCGACCGCGGCGACTCCGGCCAGATCTCGCTGACCCGTGAGGGCGGCCACCATCGCGACCGCATCCTCCACGCAGGGGGCGACGCGACCGGGCGCGAGATCTCGCGGGCCCTCATCGCCGCGCTGGATCGCGTGCGCGACGACCCGGGCATCGAGGTCATCGAGCACGCCCTGGTGGTCGACCTGCTCGCCGACTCCGCTGACCGGGTGTGCGGCGTGACGCTCCATGTGATCGGCGAGGGTCAGGTCGACGGCGTCGGTGCCGCGCACGCGCGAGCCGTCGTGCTCGCGACCGGCGGGCTGGGACAGATCTATGCGTCCACGACGAACCCGTCCGTCGCGACGGGCGACGGGATGGCTGCGGCGCTGCGGGCCGGGGCGGTCCTGGCAGACCTGGAGTTCGTCCAGTTCCACCCGACCGTGCTGTGGCTCGGCGAGGGCTCACGCGGCCAGCAGCCGCTCATCTCGGAGGCGGTCCGCGGTGAAGGCGCGTTCCTCGTCGACGAGGCGGGGGAGCGGTTCATGGTGGGCCAGCACCCGCTCGCCGACCTCGCGCCTCGTGACGTGGTGGCCCGTGCCATCATCCGGCGGATGCGCGAGACCGGGACCGACCACGTCTATCTCGACTGCCGGCACCTGGGTGGGGAGTTCCTCGAGCAGCGGTTCCCGTCGATCGTGCAGCGCTGCCGGGAGCTCGGCTTCGACCCGGCTACCGAGCTGCTGCCCGTCGCCCCCGCGCAGCACTACGCCAGCGGCGGGGTCAAGACGGACCTCCGCGGCCGCACGTCGCTGGAGGGTCTCTACGCGTGTGGTGAGACGTCCTGCACCGGCGTCCACGGCGCCAACCGGCTCGCCTCGAACTCGCTCCTCGAGGGGCTGGTCTTCGCGCGGCGGATCGCGGACGACCTCACGGCCCGGCTCGGCGCCGGTGAGCTGCCGGAGACGATGCCGGTCGACCCGGGTGGCGAGCCCCAGCTCATCCGCGGAAAGCGCCGCCTGGAGGTGCAGCGCGCCATGACCGCTGGTGCGGGGAGCGTGCGCTCGGCAGGGTCCCTCGCGGCGACCGAGGCCAGCCTCGCTGGGCTGGCTTCCCGGGCGGCGGCCGACGACGTCAAGAAGAAGGGCGGCCCGAAGAGCTGGGAGACGACGAACCTCCTGCATCTCGGCCGTGCCCTGACGTATGCCGCCTGGCTGCGTGAGGAGACCCGTGGCGGTCACGTGCGCGAGGACTTCCCGGCCCGCGACGACGAGCGCTTCCTCCACCACGTGCAGCTCATGAGGTCCGATGATGGTGCGCTCACCGCGGAGGTCGTCGAGGTGCCCCGCTCAAACCTCGACGGTCTTGGGCTCGATGGTTCGTTGCCTCCGTCAGTCGCGGAAGTCACTGCAGCGCAAGGAGACTCAAAATGATCGAACCGCACGGGTTCCCCGAGGAGTGGGCGCGGGAGCTCGTCGCCACCGCCCTGCGTGAGGACCTGGGTCCCGACCTCGTCGACGTCACGACTCTCGCGACCATCCCGCCGGAGCAGCGGCGCACGGCCGAGATCGTCGCCCGCGCCCCCGGGGTGGTGGCCGGCGTTCCGGTGGTGCGGCTCGTCCTCGGAGCGGTGGCAGAGGCGGTCGCGGGCGAGGTGCCTGAGGTCAAGGTTCTCGCCGACGACGGTGCACAGGTCGAGCGTGGCGACGTCATCGCCCGGCTCGAGGGCCAGACGCAGGTGATCCTCATCGCCGAGCGCACGATCCTCAACATCATGAGCCGGCTCTCCGGGGTCGCGACGCACACCCGTCGCTGGGCCGACGCACTCGAGGGCACCACCACGATGGTCCTCGACACCCGCAAGACGACGCCCGGCATGCGGTGGCTGGAGAAGTACGCCGTCCGCTGCGGCGGCGGCATCAACAAGCGGATGGGCCTCTACGACGTGGCCATGATCAAGGACAACCACAAGCTTGCCGCCGGATCGGTCGCTGCGGCATACGAGCTCGTGCGCCGGCGGAGTCCCGATGTCACCGTGCAGGTGGAGGTGACCACCCCCTCGGAGGCGCAGGAGGCGTATGCCGCCGGCGCGCGTTTCATCATGTGCGACAACATGTCTGTCGATGTGCTGGCCGAGACCGTGGCTCTGCTGCGGGCTCATGCCGAGCCCGTCGAGATCGAGGCGACGGGCGGGATGACTCTCGAGGTGGCGCGCGACTACGCCCTCACCGGAGTCGACTTCATCAGCGTCGGCGGCCTGACCCACAGCTCGCCGATCGTCGACATCGCGCTGGACCTCGCCGACTGACGCCGACCCCGGGGGCACGCTCCCCGACACGGACTCAGGCGTCGCCGGGGCGCACCAGGCCCGTCTCGTAGGCGGCGACGACGGCCTGGACGCGGTCCCGGAGCCGGAGCTTCATGAGGATGCTCGACACGTGGGTCTTGACCGTGGCCTCGCCCAGGTAGAGCTCGGCCGCGACCTCCGCGTTGGACAGACCCTTCGCGACGAGGCCGAGGACGTCGCGCTCGCGCTGGGTGAGGAGGTCCAGGTCGCGGGAGCGCGTCGCCCGGGCGGTCGGCGCCGTCGTGAACGCCTCGATGACGCGCAGGGTGACCGCCGGGTCGAGCAGCCCGCCTCCGGCGGCGACCGTACGGACCGCCGCGATGAGCTGCTCGGGAGGCGACACCTTGAGCAGGAAGCCGCTCACCCCGGTGCGCAGCGCCGCCTCGACGTACTCGTCCTCGCCGAACGTCGTCAAGATGACCACCCGCGAGGTGGGGCTCGCAGCGAGCACCCGTCGCGCGCCCTCGATGCCGTCGACGTGAGGCATCCGCACGTCCATGAGCACGACGTCCGGAGCCAGCTGGACCGCCATCGACTCGGCGACCGCGCCGTCCGCGGCTTCCCCGACGACCTCGATGTCCGGCTCGGCCGTGAGCACCATCCGCAGCCCGACCCGGACCATGGCCTCGTCGTCGACGAGGAGCACCCCGATCGTCACGCCGCACCTCCGGGGAGTGGGAACCGCGCCCGCACTTCGAAGCCCCCGCCGGGACGAGGTCCGGCGGCGAGCGTGCCGCCGAACATGCCGGTTCGCTCGCGCATCCCGAGCAGCCGGTGCCCGCCGTTCGGGTCGCGGGCCGGGTCGCGGGCCGGGTCGCCGGGCGGGTCGCCGGCGGGCGACCCGTTGCGCGCTGGGCCGGTGCCGTCGTCGACGACGGTCACCTCGACCGCGTTCGCCTCGTTGCGGATTCGCAGCTGCGCCCTTGCCGCCGGGGCGTGCCGCAGGACGTTGCTCAGTGCCTCCTGCGCCACGCGGTATGCCGCCACGTCGAGTGAGCGCGGCAGCGCGGTGAGGTCCCCCTCCGTCTCGAGCTCGACCTCGAGGCCGGCCGCGCGGACGTCGGCAACGAGCTCGTCGGCGCGCGAGAGCGACACCGGCGGGTCGAGGTCGGCCGCAGAGTCGCGCGGCCCGCGCAGGATCCCGACGGTGGCGCGCAGCTCCTCGACGGACTGACGCCCGAGACGCTCCAGCCCGAGCATCACCTCTCGCTCCGCGGGCCGGTCGTCCAGCAGCGGCCCGAGCTGGCGGCGGAGACCGCCGAGCTGGAGCGTCATCACGCTGAGCGAGTGGGCAACCGAGTCGTGCACTTCGCGGGCGATCCGGGCACGTTCCTCCACGACCGCGGCATGTGCGGTCGCCTCACGTTGTGCCTCGAGCTGCGCTGCGAGAGAAGCGATCTCACGAGACCGGGCTTGCTCTCGGCGGACCAAGGTGCCGCACCACCAGGCCGGCACGAAGATGGCCGGGAAGAAGATCGAGTCCCAGCTCACCCCCGCCCGCACCATGTCCGTGACGACGAAGACCGCAACCGACGCGGCAGTCGCGGCACGCGACCTGGACGGCGGAGCGGCATACCCGGCATACGCGACGGCGACGAGGACGGAGATGAGCGCGGCCCCGCCGGGCCCGCGGGCACCGAGCAGCTCGCCCAGCGGGTAGGACGCGGCCACGACGACCGCACCGGCCGCGGGCCACCGGATCTGCAGTAGGAACCCGGCCGCGATCCACACGGCGACGAAGGCCAGCCGGCCGAACGACTCCCGGAACACCGGGTCGGTGGCCGCCTCGACGAGCCCGAGCGCCCCGAGCACCGGTGCAGCGACGGCGGGCAGGAGCCGGGCGTCGCGGAGGCTCGGGAAGGCGGGCATGGCGGCAAGAGTAGGGGCCCGCGGCAGAGCCCGTATCCGTCTTACGACGGACCCGAGAGGCGGCGGCCTCCGCACCAGGGCGGACCCCGGGTCTGTGCCTCACGGCCGAGGTCCGAGGAGACGCGTGACACGGAAGGTTGACCCGTCGCCGATCAAGGCGGCCCCGGCACCGTCCGGGTCACCCGAAAGGAACCGTCACATGTCCACCTTCTCGACCCGACCGACCGCCGGGACTGCATCCGGCACGTCCGGCACGTCCGATGCGGTCGCCCGCGCGAATGCCGGCACCACCGGGCGCCGGCGGATCGCCCACCCGATGCGTGTTGCCGCCGGCGTCGCCCTCGTCGCCGGGCCGGTCCTCTGGTCGCTCGGCATGCTCACGTCGCCGCCCCAGGACTCCATGGCGGATGCGGACTACATCGCCTCGCTGACCCGGGACACGACGATGACCCAGGTCTCGGCGCTGTTCCTGCACTACGGCAACCTGGCCATCGCGCTCGGGATCCTGGCGGCGCCGACGCTCGTGCGCGGCACCCGAGGGCGGGTCGTCGCGGTCATCGGCTCCATCCTCGCCGCCATCGGCTTCGCCAACGTCTCAGGGATGGTCCTCAGCGACTGGTGGAACGCCTCGGCCGGCACGGTGCTGTCGTCCGAACAGGCGGTGGCGGTGTTCCGCGGGTTCAAGGAAGCCTCGCTGCTGCCGTTCTGGGACGCGACCGAGCTGTTCAGCCTTCTCGGGCCGGTCCTCGTGCTCGTCGGCCTCGCTCGTGCCGGCGTGCTCGGCTGGTGGTCGATCGGGCTGCTGGTCGGCGGTGTGGCCGGGCTCATGGTGTTCGGCGCCGTTTCTCCGGTGCTCGTCGCGGGTGTGGTCCTCGTCGGTTTCTCGCCCTTCGCCCTGATGGGCCTGCGCCTCCTGCAGCGCCGCCACCTCGCCGAGGCGTGACCCCGAGGCGGCCGGTTGTGCCCCTGGGACGTGGCGGCCACTCGACGGTCGAGTGGCCGCCCCGCCACACCCGACCCCGGTCGAGTGGCCGCCCCGCCACACCCAACCCCGGTCGAGTGGCCGCCACGCCACACCCAACCCCGGTCGAGTGGCCGCCCCGCCCCACCCATCCCCGGTCGAGTGGCCGCCCCGCCACACCCAACCCGGTCGAGTGGCCGCCTCGCCACACCCAAATCCGGTCGAGTGGCCGCCCCGCCACACCCATCCCCGGTCGAGTGGCCGCCCCGCCACACCCATCCCCGGTCGAGTGGCCGCCCCGCCACACCCAACCCCGGTCGAGTGGCCGCCCCGCCACACCCATCCCCGGTCGAGTGGCCGCCCCGCCACTCTGGTGACGGGGTCAGTAGCGGCGCCACCAGAGGTTGACGGCGTAGTCGACCCCGCGGTCGTCCGGGTGCTCGGCCAGGATGAGGTCGGCGTGCTCCGGGGCGAACTCGATGCCCACGACAGCCTCGAAGTCCTCGCGAGTGTCGTAGTCCCAGCGGATCTGGAGCCGCTCCCGCTCCCAGCCCTTGCGCTCCCAGAACCGCTCGACGGCACGCGGGTCATAGCTCGGCAGAGCCCGGCGGAACCACTGGCCGAACGTCGACCGAGTCGCGTCGTTGTCGATGACGAACGCCACTCCGCCCGGCCGCATGACCCGGTCGAGCTCGTCCAGACCCGGCTCGCAGCCAGGCCCGAAGAAGTACGCCCAGCGTGCGTGCGCGACGTCGAAGGAGGCGTCCGGCACCCCGATCGCTGCCGCGCCTTCCTCCCGAACCGACACGGACGGCATACCCGAAACACGTTGTGCCGCAAGGGAAGCCAGCGGCGGGTGCGGCTCCACGCCCACAACCGATCGAGCGGTCTCGGCGAAGTAGGGCAGATGGAATCCGGTCCCGCAGCCGATGTCGACGACGTCACCACCGTCCCAGCCGCGGATGCTTCGCATGGCCGTCTCGATGACATGAGCGCGGTCGACGCCGAGGTTCTCGACCTCGTACACGTCAGGCGTCTCCCAGATGTTCGGCGACGGGATGATCTCGCTCATCAGGCGCGCTTGCGGGGCGTCCGGGCGGCGGGCCGGCCGCTGGCCTCGGCGGACAGGGTCGCCGGGTGGACGAGCAGCGGCAGCAGCTTGCGGGCGCCGCGCGCACGGACCGCGCGGACCTGCGCGAGGTGGGCTTCGGCGCGGATGGCGAGCTCGGCATACGCCTCGGGTCCCATCAGCTCGACCAGCTCGGCGGCACACGACCGGTAGACGGGCTCACGCCCGACATGTGCCTCGGGGTTGCCCGAGCAGTACCAGTCGAGGTCGTGCCCACCGGGGCCCCATCCGCGCCGGTCGTACTCGGTGATCGTGATCTCGAGGTAGCTCGACTCGTCGGGCAGCTCGACAGTGCGGAAGGACCGGCGGATCGGCAGCTGCCAGCACACGTCGGGCTTGAGCGTGTGCGGCTGGACGCCGGTGAGCAGCGCGTGCTGGTGCAGCGCGCACCCGGCGCCGGCGGGGAACCCCGGGCGGTTGAGGAAGATGCAGGCGCCGTCGACGACCTTCGTCTTGCGCGCGTCGTCCTCCAGCTCGGTCCAGTCCTCCTTGGCGCCGGTGGCGGTGCCGACGTCGTAGTACTGCCACTCGTCCTCACCGAGCTCCTGGACGGCCTTCTCGACGCGCTTCCAGTCGTCCTTCTCGGTGAAGTGCGCACCCAGCGTGCAGCAGCCGTCGTCGGGCCGGTCGGCGTAGATGCCGCGGCAGCCCGCGCCGAAGATGCACGTCCAGCTGCTGGTCAGCCACGTGAGGTCGCAGCGGAAACGCTGGTTCGCGTCCGCCGGGTCGGTGAACTCCACCCACACGCGGGGCAGGTCCAGGGGTGCTTCGGCCACCGGCACACCTTATGACGTCGGGGATTCCGCTGCCGTCAATGCGCTCACGACGTGGTCGCGCGCTGGCGGCGCGTTTGGTCTGTCAGCACCACCGTATGCCGGTTCGCTGGGGCTACCGTGAGCGCATGGGCAGCGTTGGATGGCGCCTCCTCTTCGCTCCGGCGGGTGCCGCGGCGCCTTTGAGGCGTTCCCTTCCTCCGCTCCGCTCGCTCGTTCCTCCCACGCAGAGCGTGGGACCCAGCTCGCTGCGCTGCGTCCAGGCAACGCCGGCGCCGCGGCTCTCCATGACAGGCGTTCTCGCGTGAACAGCTCGCAGGCTGAGCCGATGCCGCGGAGCCGGGGGCGGCGCCCGGGCGGCGTCGACACGCGCGCCATGATCCTCGAAGCGGCACGGGCGGAGTTTGCGGCCAAGGGCTATGACGGCGCGTCGCTGCGTGGTATCGCCCGCGCCGCGGAGGTGGACCCGGCGCTGGTGCACCACTACTTCGACGGCAAGCCGGCGCTGTTCGCGGAGATGCTCGGCGCGCCGATCAACCCGGCTGTCCTGTTCGAGAAGATCTTCAGCGGCGACCGGGAGACTCTCGGCTGGCGCGTCATCGAGACGTTCCTCAGGGTCTGGGACCCGCCCGAGAGTCGTGACGGTCTCGTGGCCCTGTTCCGGTCGAGCATGACCAGCGAGGACGCGGCCCGGCTACTCCGAGAGTTCCTCGGGCGTGAGGTCTTCAGCCGGATCGCGGCGGCCACAGGCGCGCCCGACGCCCAGCTGCGAGGCACCCTCGCGGCCTCGCAGGTCTTCGGGCTCGTGGTCCTGCGCTACGTGCTCCAGGTGCCTGCCCTGGTCGAGGCCAGCAACGAGGAGATCGTCGCGCGCCTGGGGCCAGTTCTGCAGCAGCATCTGGTGGACACGCCCCGTCCACGGGAGTAGATTTCATCACATGATGAAAAACGGTGACGGGCCTGCGATCTCCATTCGCGGCCTCAAGGTCGTCCGGGGCAAGCGCTCCGTGATCCCCGGCCTCGATCTCGACATCCCGAGCGGTCAGGTCGTCGGCCTGCTCGGTCCATCAGGCTCCGGCAAGTCGACCCTCATGCGGTGCATCGTCGGGGTCCAGATCATCGCCTCAGGCACGGTCACGGTGCTCGGCGAGGAGGCCGGCAGCCCGGTGCTGCGCGACCAGGTCGGCTACCTCACCCAGAGCCCGAGCGTCTACCCGGACCTCACGATTCGGGAGAACGTCGCGTACTTCGGCCGCATGGTCGGACTGACCGGCGCGGCCCTCAAGGCCGCGGTCGACCGCACGATCGGCGAGGTCGATCTCGGCTCGCACGCAGATGTGCTCGTCCGCGACCTGTCCGGCGGCCAGGAGTCGCGGGTCTCGCTTGCCGCGGCCCTCGTCGGCCGGCCGTCGCTGCTCGTGCTCGACGAGCCGACCGTGGGGCTGGATCCGGTGCTGCGGCGCGACCTGTGGCAGTTCTTCCGCGAGCTCGCGGGGCAAGGCCACTCGCTCATCGTCTCGAGCCACGTCATGGACGAGGCCAGCCGCTGCGACCGCCTCGTGCTGCTGCGCGACGGCGAGGTGCTGGCCGACGTCACGCCCGACGAGCTCCTGGAACGCACGAGCACCCACGACGCCGACGCTGCGTTCCTGGCCCTCATCGATGCCGAGGCCGAGCGGGAGAGGAGCGCATCATGAGCGTCGGACTCACCGTCGCCACCGCCGGGCGGGTGCTTCGCCAGGTCCGCACCGACCACCGCACCATCGCGATGATCCTCGTCGTGCCGTGCGTCCTGCTCGGCCTGCTGGCCTGGATCTACAACGGCACGCCGGTCTTCGATGCCATCGGTCCCGCGCTGCTCGGCGTCTTCCCGATGATCGTCATGTTCATCGTGACCTCGGTCGCGACGCTCCGCGAGCGCCAGTCCGGCACGCTGGAGCGGCTGCTCACGACCCCGATGGCCAAGGGCGACTTCATGTTCGGCTACGCCATCGCGTTCGGCGCCCTCGCTGCCCTGCAGGGTGCGGTCGCCACCGCGTTCGCCGTCTGGGTCTGTGGCCTCGAGGTCGCCGGCCCGATCTGGCTGCTGCTCGTGGTGGCGCTCGCAGACGCGCTGCTCGGCACGGCGCTCGGCCTGCTGGCCAGCGGCTTCGCCCGCACGGAGTTCCAGGCGGTCCAGTTCATGCCGGCGTTCATGCTGCCGCAGATCCTGCTGTGCGGGCTTTTCCTGCCGCGCGACGAGCTGCCGACCGTGCTCAGCTGGATCTCGGACCTGCTGCCACTCTCGTATGCCGTGGACGCGATGAACGAGATCACCCGCAACGCCGACGCGATCGGTCCGGCCCTGCGCAACGTGGCGATCGTGGCCGGGTTCATCGTCGCCGCGCTGGCCCTCGGCTCGTTCACCCTGAGCCGCCGCACTCCCTGACCCCGCACCCCTTGACCCCTCACCCCTGACCCCGCTCCTGTGCGGTCCCCGGTCCCCCCGGGCTTGGTGCCGCGATTTGGGGGCCGCGGCGCGCGGGTGGTGGGGTTTTTGGGCTTGGTGCCGCGATTTGGGGGCCGCGGCGCGCGGGGGGTGGGGTTTCTGGGCTTGGGGCCGCGGCGCGTGGGCGGGGGACGGGTTGTGGGCGCAGGAAACGCGCATGGACCAGGTCTCGGTAGGGTCGAGCTATGCGCCTGGGCGTCATCGACATCGGGTCCAACACGGTCCACCTGCTCGTCGTCGATGCACACCCGGGCGGCCACCCGCTGCCAGCGTTCTCGCACAAGGTCGAGCTGCGCCTCTCGGAGAGCCTCGACCCGACCGGCCGGGTCGAGAGCGCCACTGCGGACCGGCTCGTCTCCTTCGTCAAGGACTGCCTGGGCATCGCCGAGGACCAGGGCGTGCAGGACCTCTTCGCCTTCGCCACGTCGGCCCTGCGGGAGTCGCCCAACGGCGACGAGGTGATCGCGCGAGTCCACGGCGAGACAGGTGTCGTGCTCGAGGTGCTCAGCGGTGCGGACGAGGCTCGCATGACGTTCCTGGCGGTGCGCCGCTGGTTCGGTTGGTCGAGTGGACGCCTGCTCGTCATCGATATCGGCGGGGGGTCGCTCGAGCTCGCCAACGGCCTGGACGAGGAGCCCGACGTCGCCCTGAGCCTGCCACTGGGGGCCGGCCGGCTGACCCGGGAGCGGCTGTCCGGGGATCCTCCGCAGGCCAAGATCGTGCGCCAGGTCCGCGCCTCCATCCGCAGCACGCTCGCCGAGCAGGTGCGCCCGCTCCTCAAGGCCGGTGCGCCCGACCGCGCCGTCGGGACCTCGAAGACGATGCGGTCCCTGGCACGGATCGCCGGAGCCGCGCCACGCGACGACGGGCCGTTCGTGCCGCGCTCGCTGACTCGCGAGCACGTCCACGAGATCCTCGACCGCCTGCCCGGGATGGATGCCGCGTCGCGCGCGGCGTTGCCCGGCGTGTCGGCAGGGCGCTCGCGGCAGCTGCTGGCCGGCGCGCTCGTCGCCGAGGCTGCGATGGACCTGCTCCAGGTCGAGGTCGTCGAGATCTGCCCGTGGGCGCTGCGCGAGGGGCTGATCCTGCGGCGCCTCGACCACCTCACGACCTGATCCCAGACACCCGCGACTCACGAAAGGTCCCTGTCGGAGAATGTCCGCATGACGATCCGGATCGGGCTGTCGACCGCGTCGGTCTACCCCGACAACGCCGCCACAGCGTTCGCGACCGCCGCACGGCTCGGTTACGACGCCGTGGAGGTCATGGTGTGGACCGACCCGGTCACCCAGGAGGCCGGGGCCCTGCGCGCGCTCTCCGCACTGCACGGCATACCGATCGGGTCGGTGCACGCGCCCACGCTGCTGCTCACGCAGCGCGTCTGGGGGACCGACCCGTGGACCAAGATCGACCGCTCGATCGACCTCGCGCTCGAGGTCGGCGCGTCGACGGTGGTGCTGCACCCTCCGTTTCGCTGGCAGCGGGAGTATGCCGTCGGGTTCGTCGAGGGGGTCGCCGAGCGTGAGCACGACCGGGGGATCCGCCTTGCCGTCGAGAACATGTACCCCTGGCGGACCGCTCGCCGCGACATGATGGCCTACCTACCGCACTGGGATCCCGTCGAGCAGGCCTACGACCACGTCACGCTCGACCTGTCGCACACCGCGACCGCCGGCGCCGACGCCCTGCTCATGGCTCGCGAGCTCGGGCAGCGGCTGTCTCACGTGCACCTCGCCGACGGGCTGGGGTCGTTCAAGGACGAGCACCTCGTGCCGGGGCGTGGCACGCAGCCGTGCGCCCAGCTGCTCGAGCTGCTGGCCGACAGTGCCTGGGAAGGCGACGTCGTCGTCGAGGTGTCGACCCGCAAAGGCACCCGCGACCAGCGCGAGCTCGACCTGGCCGAGGCCCTCGCCTTCGCCCGGCTCGCCCTGGTGCCGACCCGAGGCGCGAGCCGCATCTGACCCGCAGTCCACGACCAGCCCGCGTGTGTCGACGTGGCCACTCGACGGGGGAAAGCCCACCCCCCCCAAAAGGGGGCCGGGCGCAAAAACAAACGCCGAGCGGGGGGGGGGGAGGGGCAGGGGAG
>NZ_JBSGGK010000015.1:0-149836 GCF_053603855.1 Monashia sp. NPDC004114
ACCACCCACCGCGACCCCGACATCGGCACCCTCACCTGGACCACCGCCGCCGGACGCACCTACACCACCCACCCCAAAGACTGGCTCGAACACCAACGGGCGACGCACTCAGCTGCCGATCCCGACCTGAGCGACGCGAGTGGAGATCCGGCGCGCGACCCTGCGGTCAAACGGTCATCAAGCCCGCCGGGCGGGCGCCCAGGGAGCGAGCGCCCGCATCACAGTCGAGCGCGCGACGAACCGCCGCCGTTTTAGCCGGGCAGGCCCGCAGGGAGCGAGCCCCAGCATCACAGTCGAGCGCACGACGAACCGCCGCCGTTCTAGCCGCTCCAAGCCGTCCAAGGCGCTCCAAGCCGTTCAAGGCCCGTCCAACACCGTCCAACGCCCGTCCAAGGCCCGGTCCAAGCCGTCCTGGCTCTTGTTCCGAACCTGCCCGTCTGACAACGTCGTCGTCATGGACACCGGCAGCGCCGACCTGCACGGCCGCACAGTTCTCGTCACAGGCGCGACCGGTGGGATCGGCCTCGCCACTGCAACCGGGCTCGCCGCACTCGGCGCGCGGGTCGGGATCGTCGGAAGGTCGTCGACGCGGCTGAGTGACGCCGTCGAATCCATCTCTCGCACAGCGCCATCCGCTCAAGTGGACATCTTCGAGGCCGACCTCTCAGCCCAGTCGGAAGTCCGCGCGCTGGCGGCTCAGGTGCGAGCGGCATACCCCCGACTCGACGTCCTGGTGAACAACGTCGGCGGCTACTGGGCCCACCGGCACGTCACCGCCGACGGTCTGGAGCACACCTTCGCGCTGAACCACCTCGCGCCCTTCCTGCTCACCGACGAGCTGCGCGACCTGCTCGTCGCGAGCGCCCCCTCGCGAGTCGTGAACGTGGCGTCGGCAGCCCAGGCCCTCGGCCGGATCAACTTCGACGACCTGCAGAGCGAGCGCTCCTACCGGGGTCAGCGTGTCTACAACCAGAGCAAGCTGGCCAACGTCCTGTTCACCTACGAGCTCGCCCGCCACCTCGAAGGCACCGGCGTCACGGCGAACGCCCTGCACCCAGGCGTCGTGGCCAGCGGCTACGGACGTGAGGACTCGGGTGTCGTCATGAAGTACCTTCAGCCCCTCGGCGCCCGGTTCCTCAAGTCGCCCGAGCAGGGCGCCGAGACCCCGATCTACCTGGCCAGCTCACCCGAGGTCCAAGGCATCAGCGGACTCTACTTCGTCAACCGCCGGCCGAAGCGGTCCTCCAAGGCCAGCTACGACCGTGACCTCGCGCGCCGGCTCTGGGACGTCAGCACCCAGCTCACGGCTGCTCACCCGTAGCCGCCGATGCCCGGCCAGCCCTTCGTGCTGATGTACCAGACCGCCGACGTCAGGACGACCACGACGAGCAGCGAGAACAACAGCCCGCCCGCGACCGGGAGGAACCACCCCGGGGCTCGCCGCGACCGCACCGCGACCACCTTGACGACGACCGCCCCGAAGACCGCGCAACCGAGCACCCCGTGGACCATGGTCCGCAGAGGAACCGGCGTGCCGTTGTGGAACGAACCCGTCTCCAGACCGAGCGCCCACAGGCAGTCGTAGGCCACGAGGATCGCCAGGACCACGGTGATGGTCCCGATGACGCGATGGGTCGGGCCGACCCACCCCGGCGCCGTGATCCCGAGCTTGCCGTACATGAGCAGAGCGCCGAGGAGCTGCAGCAGCACAAGCACCCCGATCACGCTGGTGAGCACGACCTTCATGTCGATGACGCTGCCGAATCCCAGCGTGATGGCGCCGTCGAGCTTCGGGTTGTGCACCTTCCCGAAGACCCCGAGCAGCAGGGCGAAGACCGCCCCGACCGCAAACGCCGTCAGCGGGACAGCCACGCTCCTGGGCGCATCCGTGTCCGCCATGGGTCCAGGATCCTCCGTGCCGGTTCCGCTCGGAGCCGTTTCGGAACTGGTCGCCGGACTACTCTGGTCAGACATGACCGATATGCCCCCTTCGGAGACCACGAACCTGGACCGCTACGGCGACCCGCCGCTGGACTGGGCCCGCGCCAAGGAGGCGATGTCGGGGCTCGCCTCCCCCGACTTCACCTACTTCCTCGGCACGTCACGGCGTGACGGCACGCCGCACGCGGCAGGCATCGGCGCCCAGTGGCTGGACGGCGACCTGTACTTCACGAGCAACCTGTCCGCCCGCAAGGCCCGCGACATCGCGGAGCGTGCCGAGTGCACGATCTCGGTTCGCCTCCCCGGGATCGACCTCGTGCTCGACGGCGTTGCCGCGCGCGTCGACGACCCGGAGACCCTCGAGCGGGTCGCGGCATGCTTCCGCGAGGGCGGGTGGCCGGCCCAGGTCGAGGCGGACGCCCTGACCGCGCCGTTCAGCGCACCGAGCGCCGGGCCTGCGCCGTGGCACCTCTTCCGGTTCACCTTCCACCAGGTCGTCGGGGTCGCAACCACCGAGCCGTATGGCGCGACGAGATGGCGGTTCCAGCGCTGAGGCCACGGGGCCCGAAGAGCCAGACCGCTCAGACGTCGATCCTCAGGTGCACCGTGACCGAGTCGTCGAGCTCGAGTCGCTCGGCTCGCCGCACGGCATCCTTCACCGGCACGAGAAACCTCCCGTCCTTGGGAAAGAGCGACGTGGTGAACTGCGTCGACCCGATGCGCGCCGTCACCGGGATGACCCCCCACCCGTAGGTCACCAGAGCCTTGAGGTCCTCGATCTGTTCCGACTCCGCATCCGGCACCGCGACGAAATGAAACGGTGACGGCCCCTTCCAGAAGAAGACGTCTCCGTCGAACTCGAAGTCCATCGGCTCAGAATAGGGACCGCGCCACGCCACGTCTCGCCCGATTCCTCGGCCCACGACACCCGCATTACCTACGCTGTGACCATGCTGCGTGGTGCGAGGCGCGCTCGCCCGGTGCGATGAACGCCGGCACGTCGGACACCTCGGGTCGGCCTCGCCTGCGCTCACACCTGCTCGCCCCGCCACCGGGCAGCCCCGGCGTCCCCACGACGCGAGCGCCGGCGGCATACCTGCGGCTCCTGGTCCTGGTCGCGGCCGCCTACTACCTCGGTGCCAGGCTGGGCCTCAACCTCTCGCTCGTCGACCGGAACGTGACGCCGCTGTGGCCGCCTACCGGGGTCGCCGTCGCCGCCTTCCTCATCTTCGGCCGGTCGCTCTGGCCTGCAGTGACTGTCGCTGCCTTCGCGATCAACCTTCCGATCAGCACGAGTGTCCTCGCGGCACTCGTCACGGCCGGAGGCAACACCGCCGCCCCGCTGGTCGCGGTGCTGCTGCTGCACCGTGTCGGCTTCCGGCGGCAGCTCGACACCCTGCGCGACGCCTTGGCGATCGTGTTCCTCGGAGCCCTTGTCAGCATGCTCGTGAGTGCCTCCGTCGGGGCGGCCACGCTGGCCGTGTCCGGCGGGATCGCCACCTCCGCGCTGCCGAGCGCCTTCGCCGTGTGGTGGACCGGCGACGCGATGGGCGTCCTCGTCGTCGCGCCGTTCCTGCTGTCGATCCCGCTGTTCTGGGAGGAGCAGCGCTGGACCATGTCGACCTGGCTCGAGGCCGGAGCCATCCTGGTCATCACGACAGGCGCGAGCCTCTGGGCGGCGACGTCGCATATGACGATCCTCTTCCTCGTCCTGCCCGTCGTCGGCTGGGCCTCGTGGCGGCTCCAGCTGCGCGGCGCGGCCCCCGCCGCCCTCATCGCCTCGCTCGTCGCGACCTGGGCGGCCGCCCACAAGCACGGGCCGTTCGCGGGGCGCACTCTCCTGGAGGAGATGTTCACGCTCCAGGCGTTCAACGCCTGCGTGGCCCTGACCTCGTTCCTCTTCGCTGCACTGGTCAGCCAGCGCATGCGTGCCGCCGCAGACCTCGCCGTGGCAGCGGCAGAGCTGGAGCAGCGCGTCACCGAGCGCACGGCCGAGCTGTCCGCGCTCAACGAGCTCCTGGTGCGTGAGATCAAGGAGCGGTCCGAGGCACAGCATCAGCTGACCCAGGAGGAGGCCCGCGCGCAGCGCGAGCACCAGATAGCCGAGACCCTCCAGCGCAGCCTGCTTCCCGAGCGGATCCCCCGTATGCCGGGTGTCGCCCTCGCGGCCAGGTACGTCCCAGCCTCGGCAGACGTGCAGGTCGGAGGTGACTGGTACGACATCGTGCAGCTGCCCGGGGGTCTCATCGGCCTCGCCATCGGCGACGTGGCCGGCCACGGTCTGGCTGCGGCCGCAACGATGGGTCAGCTCCGGATGGCGCTGCGGGCCTATGCGCTCCAGGACCCGGCGCCGGCGTCGGTCATGAGCGGCGTGCACCAGCTCGCCAGCCAGCTGCCGATGCCCGAGATGGCGACGCTGCTCTACCTCCTCTACGACCCGACCACCCGTCAGCTCCGTTACACGAACGCCGGCCACCCCCCTGCCCTCGTCTTCGACGCGAAGCGCAGCACCTTCCTCAGACGGGCCCTCGGGCCGCCGATCGGGGTCACGGCCGACCCCAGCTATCTGGAGGCCACCTACGACCTGCCCCCCGGCGCGACGGTGCTGCTGTACACCGATGGCCTCGTCGAACGGCGCGGAAAATCCATCTGGGCGGGACTGGCGCGCCTACGCAGCGAGGTCGAACCCACCGCTGCCCCGCAGGACGTCGACGTGCAGGACGCGACGGACCTCGACGCGCTCTGCGACCGGCTGCTCTCGACCATCCTCGACCAGCACCACGTCGCGGACGACGTCGCCCTCGTGGCGATGCGGCCACAGTCGTCCATCGGCGGTCCGTTGCACATCAACCTCCCCGCCGAGGCGCGCATGCTCGCTCACATGCGCGTTGCCATACGACGATGGCTTCGTGAGCTCGACGTCGCCGGATCCGACGTGAACGACATCCTGGTGGCGTGCAGCGAGGCGTGCTCGAACGTCGTCCAGCACGCCTACGGCCCCAAGCCCGGCGACATGGACGTGTCGGCCAGCCTCGACGGCGGGTCGCTCGAGCTGGTCGTGCGCGACACGGGCCGCTGGCGCCCGGCGGCCGGGCGAGGCGGCGGGTGGGGCCTGCAGCTCATGCGGGCCCTGATGGACTCGGTCGAGGTGGAGCAGGCACCCGAAGGCACCGAAGTGAGGATGCGGCGCCGCGTCCAGATCGGAGAGGGCACATGAACGACCTGGCCAGTGTCGAGGCACGCGACGTCGTCGGCGCGCGCCTCGTCCAGATCATCGGCGAGATCGACCTGTCGAACGCCGCCGACGTGATGGATGCCGTCACCCGAGCCATCCCCGACGACACACCGTTGGTCGTACTCGACCTCAGCGGCACCACCTACCTCGACAGCACCGGGATCGAGATGATCTTCCGGCTGGCCGACCGGCTGCGCCTGCGCCGGCAGGACCTGCGCCTCGTCGTGCCACCCCGTGCCCCGATCCGTGCGGTCCTCGAGCTGACCAAGGTCGACCATGCCATCCCCATCCAGGACTCGATCGTCACCTCGACGGACGACTGAGCGCCAAAGCAACCGCCGGATCCGCGGGGTTCAGGCCGCCGACCGTCCGGAACACGCCCTAGCGTGGCGTCATGACCACTACCGAGATCCCGTGGGAACCGCCCGTCGCAGCCACCGAGGCCGAGCAGCTCATCGGCTCGCTCGACCGGCTCCGGACCACCTTCCGCTTCAAGGCCGACGGGCTCGACTCGGCCGGCCTCAACACGACCCTCGCCACGTCGACGTTGACGCTCGGCGGCCTGCTCAAGCACCTCGCCGCGATGGAGGACTACGCCACCACGCACAAGCTGGCGGGCGAGCCGCTCGGAGCGCCGTGGGACGCCTTCGGCTGGGACGGGTCCAACGACTGGGAGTTCGAGTCGGCCGCGGACGACACCCCGCAGCAGCTCTACGAGCTCTACGACGGAGCGGTCGACCGCGCTCGGGCGCGGATGGCCGCGGCCCTGGCCGACGGCGGGCTCGACCACGTCGTCCACGCCTCCGATGACCGGGGGCACGCGAACTTGCGCCGGCTCGTCCTCGATCTGATCGAGGAGTACGGGCGCCACACCGGTCACGCAGATCTCATCCGCGAGGCCGTCGACGGCCGGGTCGGCGAGGACCCTGACCCGGGCTGGCGCCCCCGGTCAGGCCACTTCCGGTTCCACGCCTGACGGCGCCCCGCCCTCCCACACCACAACACGCCGGACCACGCGGCACCACGCCGCACCACACTGCAACACACCGGGCAGTCGCAAACGACGACGGCAACAACCGTCATGGTTGACGGCTACCCGGTGTGTTGTGAGGCAGGCGTGGGACGATGAGGCGGCCACAGCGGCATACCGACGGAGCGAGCACATGGCACAGGACCCGATCGCCCACGGCTTCCTCACCGAGCCGGAGATCACGCCCGAGATCCAGGCGTCCTACGACAGCGACGTGACCGACCACGGCTACGTCATGAACCTCACCCGGGTGTGGGCCCATTCGCCGACCGCGCACGACAAGCTGTTCGGCCTGGTCGCCGACGCGGTCGAGCTCGGCGGCCTGACGTTCCGACAGCGGGGCGTCCTCATCGCCGCGATGGCCTCGACGGTCGGCGACTCCTACTGCTCGCTGGCGTGGGGCAACCGCCTGGCCACGGCCGCCGGCGAGGACGTCGCCGGCGCGGTGCTACGCCACGAGGACGAGCCCCTCGACCCCGCAGACCGCGCCCTTGCGGTGTGGGCTCGCACCGTCGCCCGCGACGCGAACGACACGACCGCCGCCGACCTCGATCCGCTGCGCGAGGCCGGGTTCGACGACCAGCAGATCTTCGCGATCACGCTCTTCGTCGCGCTGCGCCGGGCCTTCTCCATGGTCAACGACGCCCTCGGGCCGCAGCCCGACCGGCAGCTGCGCGACGCCGCCTCCGCGCCCGTCAACGACGGGGTCACCTTCGGGCGGCCGGCCGCCGACACGCTGTCCTGAGGTGGTTCGGCGCGCGTCGCGCCTGGACTGACGAGCGAAGCGAGCGCCAGCGAGCGAGTCGAGGAGGGAAGGCGTGACGTGAAGGCGCGCCGAACCCGGCGAGCGGAGCGAGCCCGTGTAATGGCCGCAGGCTAGATCGTCTGGGTCGCGACGCCTCGCAGCAGGGCGAGGTAGTCGTCGGTGGCGCGCGCACCCGACAGCGCGGCATACCCGTTGGCCAGGACGAACGGTGTCGCCGTGACGCCCATCGACCGCGCGACCTCCTCGTCGGTGCGCACGTCGTCGGCGTACTCGTCCGATGCCAGGACCGCTGCAACCCGCCGCTCGTCGAGCCCGCACTCGGCGCCAAGGCGCTGCAGCACCTCGTGGTCGTCGATGGGCAGCCCCTCGCGGAAGTGCGCCGCGAGGAACCGCTCGGTCGCGGCGGAGCGAAGGTGCGGACCTCCCAGCTCGGCCGCGAGTGCACACAGCCGGTGCGCGTCGAACGTGTTGGCCCGGACCGCCCGGTCCCAGTCGAAGACGATGTCGTCGGCCACCGCCACCTCGCTCGCGTGGGAGTTCATCAGCCGCCCGGCGTCCGCGTCGCCGCCGTGCTTGGCGCCGAGGTGGTCGGCCACCGGCACCGAGCCGCCCACGGGCAGGTCGGGGTCGAGCTCGAACGAGCGCAGCCGCACCGTGACGTCGTGCGGGCGCTCGAACGCGGCGATCGCGTGCTCGACGCGGCGCTTGGCGATCCACGACCACGGGCACACGAGGTCTGCCCAGAACTCCAGCTCGACGAGTGTCGTGGACTCGGCTGCAGGCTGGTCGGTCATCAGATCAGTCAACCACGGCGGCTGGGGAGCCGCCGGACCGCGCCGGCCCGAAAAGCACTGCGCCCCCACCGTTCCCGGTGAGGGCGTGAGCGCATGTGGAGGGGGAGATCAGAATCGGCCGTACCCGGACGGCGTCGTCCAGATGGAGTGGTTGCCGATCGTGGTGCCGGAGTGCTGCGCGTCGATCATGCGGCCCGGGCTCACGTAGATGCCCACGTGGTATGCCGGGTAGCCGAAGAAGACGAGGTCGCCCGGCTGCGGGTTGCTCACCCGGGTGGCGGCGGCCTGCTGCTGCGAGGCGGTGCGGGGGATCGAGATGCCGGCCTGGCGGTAGACGTACGACGTGAAGCCGGAGCAGTCGAAGCCCGACGGGCTCGAGCCGCCGTAGACGTAGGGGATGCCGAAGAGCGACTGCGCGATCCCGACGATGCCGGAAGCGCTCTGCGTCGGGTTGGACAGGGCGGTGCGGGCCGTCGAGCGGCTCGCACGAGCAGCTTCGGCGCGGCGCTCGGCGGCGACCTTGGCGGCCTTCTCGTCAGCGCGGGCCTGCTTGACCTGGATGTCCTCGATGACGACGGGCCTCACGTTGGCCGGCTTGACGCTGACCTTGGCAAAACCGATGGAGGACAAGGCATTCGACGCCGTCAACGTGCCGGTCTGCGGACCGACGGCCGAGGGCGCTGCGACGACACTGCTCGCACCGTCGGCTGCGTTCGCAGGGTTCGCGAACGTTGCGACGAGGCCACCCGAGGCCGCCACGATCGCGGCACCCTTCACGGCGGGCTGAGCAGACTCCTTGGCGATCATCTTGAGCTCGGAGATCGCGTTGAATCGACCGGGTGCGCGGTGGCGACCGGGAACGTTCTGAGCCACGTTTGACCTCTCGACGCCTGCGAGGTGAGCTGTCGGGTTCGGGCTGGAGGTACTGCCCGGCCTTCGCTCGGACCGGTTGGTCCGTTGGAGGGCTTCACCCCAAGGACGTCTCACGACGCCCGGGTAGGTGGGTCCCCCGCTCCTGCCATGCGGTTTCGTGCTGAGCCCCGGATCGATGGCAGGACTAGGCGGTTCGACCCAAGACACTTGCCCGACGGGGAGAGCAAGCGACGCCCACCGTACCCAAGTCCGGAGGGCTTGTCACCCTGTGGCTCACCAAAGTCAAAAGATTTACGAACTGATGCGGACGACACAGCCCAGGACGGCACAATTCACCCGCAGTGATCCGGACATAACATGACGACACCGCCACGGACCGAGGACCCGGGGAATACACCCCCGGACGGCCCGGCACACGGCCCCGCGCTCAGGCGGCCTGGCAGTAGACGTGGACCGCGACGTCCTCAGGCAGCGACACGGCCGTCTCGGCCTCGCTGCCCTCCCGGACGGCCACGACGCGGCCTCCCTCGCGGACCACCTCGACCCGAGCGCCCGGCACCACCCCGGCGCTCGTGAGCAGTGCGAGCGCCTCCGGATCGACCTGCACCGGCTCGCCGATGCGGCGGATCGTCACGATCGCCGGCCGGTCCGTGACCACCAGGGTCAGGGCAGTGAGGCCCGTGAGGAAGTCCTCGTCCTGCTGGAGGCCGAGCTCCTCGAGTCCGGGGATCGGGTTGCCGTAGGGCGACTCCAGGCCCTCGCCGATGAGGCCGAGGATCTTGCGCTCGACCTTCTCGGACATGACGTGCTCCCAGCGACAGGCCTCGTCGTGGGCGTACTCCCACTCGAGCCCGATGACGTCCACGAGCAGCCGCTCGGCCAACCGGTGCTTGCGCATGACCCGCGTGGCGAGCAGCCGGCCGTGGTCGGACAGCTCAAGGTGGCGGTCTCCCGACACGGCCACGAGGCCGTCACGCTCCATCCGGGCCACGGTCTGCGACACCGTGGGGCCGGAGTGGCCGAGGCGCTCAGCGATCCGGGCCCGGAGCGGGACGATGCCCTCCTCCTCGAGCTCGTAGATCGTCCGGAGATACATCTCGGTGGTGTCGATCAGGTCCGTCACGGTCATACCTTCTCAGAATCGTCAGGCGTCAGGGAGCACCCGCAACGGGGCTCCGGGTCGGGTCGTGCCGAGGGACCCACACACGCAGCCACCCTGCCCCGACGAACGCTCCGAGGCCGAGGACGACCGACGAAGCGCCGAGGGACATGATGGCGGTCAGTGCTGACAACGTCAGCGGCCCCGCCGCCCTTCCCAGGTCGGCGAAGAGCCGCCAGCCCCCGAGGAACTGGGACCGTCCCTGGACCGGCGACGCGTCGGCTCCGAGCGTCATGATCAGGCCCGCCCCGAGCCCGTTGCCGATGCCGAGGACGGTGGCGACCGCCGTCACCGCCACCAGCGTCGTCGCGAGCGGCAGCAGGAGCATTCCGGCCCCCAGCACGACCATGCTCGGCACCGCCGCGGCCACTCGGCCGAAGCGGTCCATGAGCCATCCGGACGGGTAGAACAGCACCATGTCGAGAGCGCCGGCGACGCCGAAGACGAGTGACGTCTGGGCGGGTGACAACCCGACCGACTCGGCCCACAGCGGCACGACGGCCTCCCTGATCGCGCGAGCCCCGGCCACCGCCATGGCGCCGGTCCCGAGCGTGAGCAGGACGTGCCGGTGTTCGAGCAGGACCGACATGACCGAGCGGTGCGTCTGCCCCACGGGCAGCCGGTGGGAACCCGACGTGATGTCGGGTGCCACGAGCACGAGGACGAACGCCGCGATGCTCGCAAAACCACCCACGACGTATGCCGCCTCGATCCCCCACCGCGCCACGACGAACGACCCGGCGAACGGGCCGAGGAACGAGCCGATCCGGCTCACGCCGCCGAGAGTCGACAGCGCACGGGCCCGCATCGCGACCGGGACCGCCTCGGTGAGGTAGGTCTGCCGGGCGAGGCCGAAGAGGGACCCGGCCAGGCCGATGATGAGCACGCCGGCGAAGAGCATCGCCAGTCCCCCGGCCAGCGCCGCGACGAGCATGCCGACGGCCTCGACCACTGCCGCGACGAGCAGGGCGCGGCGCTCGCCGATGCGGGCCGCGAGGGCCCCGGACGGGAGGTCGCCGACCAGCTGTCCCACTCCCAGGGCCGCGACGAGCAGGGCCGCGAGGCCGACCGAGGCTCCCAGCCCGCGCGCCGACACCGCGATGATCGGTGCGACCGCGCCGGCTCCGATGGACCCGAGCAGGGTCGGCCCGTACGCCGAGAGGGCGACCGCGCGCAGGCTCTGGCGTCGGTCGCCGGCGCCCGTGCCTCCCCGAATCTCGGTCACGCCACAGGACCCTAACGATTGGGTTTCTGCGGTGGCTGCCCCGACCAGCCGACGAAACCATGGGCACGTGACCTGGATCCAGCGGGCGAGCAGACCGCGGGCGGTGGAGGTGGCGGTGGCAGCAGATGCCCCCGCGACCACCTTCCGGCTGCTCTCCGGGGTCACCGCTCGGCTGCGCGCCGGAGCGGCGCCGATGAGCGGTCAGGAGACCCTCGGACCAGACCATGAGGACGGCTCCGTCGATGGTGCCGACCGCCCACGGACCCTGGCCCTGCTCATGCTGGGCGTGGCGGCCGCGGCCCTGCTGATCTCCCTCGGTGCGCCGATCCCCACCGTCGTCATCGGGTTGGTCCTCTTCGGCGTCCTGCACAGCTTCCTCGAGATCCGCTACCTCACCGGGCGGTTCTCCAGCATCCTCAGCCGGTCCTTCCTCGAGCTGCTTGCGGCCCTCGTGACGTGCGTCGTCATCTGCCGCCTGCTCGTCCCGGTCCTCGGCCGGCCCGCCGAGCTCGCCGAGATCGCGCTCGGCTACACGGTCCTCGCGGTCGGCGCCCAGCGCGGGCTCTCGGGCGGTCGCAAGGTGGCGGTCTGGGTGGCGCTCGTCCCAGCGGCCGTCGCGTCACTGGTCTGGCCGGCATACCACGTCGTCGTCCTTGCCCAGCTGCACGGCCTCGTGCCCCTCGTCTTCCTCTGGGAGTGGGCCACCCGCATCCGGTCGGTGACGCGGCGCCGCCTGTTCCGGGCGGCGCAGGTCGTGTGGGCCGTCGGGGTGCCGCTGGTGATCCTGCTCGGCGCGTTCGACGGCTGGCTGTCGGCCGACCCCGGCATCGTGCGCAGCCTCGTCGGCGACGGCGCCCACGTGGTTGCCGCAACTGCGCCGCCGGGCGAGGTGGGCACGCTCGTGGGCCTGCGACTCGTCACGGTCTTCGCCTTCCTGCAGACGATGCAGTACGTCGTCTGGGTCGCCTTCATGCCGCGCTACGCGCAGGACGCGTCGGCGGCCTTCGAGGCGCGCGTGCCATGGCTCACGGGGGCTCGGCTGTGGGCGGTCGGTTTCATCGTCGCTGCGCTGTTCGCCGTGATCTTCGTCCTCGACTACACCCAGGGACGCACGCTGTATGCCGCCCTGGCGAGCTACAGCGGGTACCTCGAGTTCCCGGTGCTGCTCGCTCTCCTCGTCGGTGGCTACCGGCTGGGCGACGCGGCTGCGAGCGGGGGCGGCGGAAAAGGCCTTGCCGCCCCGTTCGGACTCGACGTACGGTCGAGGGACTGAGCCAAGAAGGGAGGTGGTCCGAGAAGTGATTTCTTCCGGGACGTGTGAGGTGGCCACGCGCTAGTCGCGTCCACCACCCTCACCCAAGGATGAGGCAGGGCAGTCCGGTCTAGAACGGGCTGCCCTGTTCCCTTGCCCACCTCTTTCTGCGAACCGCGCGCAGCGTCCGCGCCCGGTTGGGGTCAGGGCTGCAGGCGTGACCGCGTCCAGGCAGCGGCCTCGGCCAGGTCCCCGTCGCCTGTCCGGCGGAACACGATCCGGTCGTGCAGCCGGTTGGCGCGCCCGGCCCAGAACTCGACCTCGTCGCAGACGACCCGCCATCCTCCCCAGAAGTCCGGCACGGGCACGTCGTCGGCGGACCCCGTGTCCGGGAACCGCGCCATCGCCTCGGCCCACTTGCGCTCGAGCTCAGCCCGGTCCGCCGCCGGCCGCGACTGGTCCGACGCCCACGCGGACAGGCGGGCGCCGTAGGGCCGAGTGGCGAAGTACGCCTCGACCTCGTCGCGCCCGACCGGCACGGCGGCGCCGCGGAAGCGGATCGCGCGGTAGAGCGCCGGCCAGGTCAGCGACGCGGCGATGCGCGGGTTGGCTCGGAGCTCGAGGCTCTTGCTCGACTCCAGGTTCGTGACGAAACCCGGCCCGCGCTCGTCGAAGAAGCGCATGAGCACGGTGCGGACGTTCGGCGCGCCGGAGGCATCGGCCGTGGCCACCGACAACGCCGTCGGCTCGGCCACGTCGTCTCGCTGGGCGGCCTCGGCGATCGCGGTGTCGACCCAGGCCCTCGCCTGGAGGTACGGAGACGCAGCGACCTCCGACTCGGCCAGGCCGTCGCCCGCGTAGTCGTGTCGGGGCAGCAGGGGTCTTCCGGGAGCCGTTCCGTCCATGCGTTCAGACTAGGGTGGAGGCAGCCCGGACGGACGCGGGCCTTAAGGAGTACGACGGATGGCAGGCAAGGGCAAGGCCGCGGTGACGGTCGTCAAGCTCGGCGTCAAGTACGGCCCCCAGATCTGGATCGCCACCCAGGCGCTGCACGGGCCGGCGAAGGAAGCCGTCAACAAGGCCGTCTCGAGCGAGCGCGCCCGGCGCCAGGCGATGGCGCACGCGACGTCGCTGGCCGACGGCAGCATCCTCAAGGTCTACAAGGGCGACCAGGCGCTGTGGGTCGTCTTCAGCGGCGACGAGACCGTCACCGTCTACCCACCCACGGACATGCCGCTCAGCGTTCTCATCGAGCGGGCCGACCTGACCAAGCGGATCCGTCCCGAGGACAAGCTCAAGGCGCGGGACCGCGCCAAGGATGCCGCGACCGCCGCGCTGCGGCGCGCCAAGCCGAACCAGATCAACTGACCTCGCGACCCCCCGGCTAGTCCGCGATCGCAATCCCGAACTCGGCGGCGAGTGCGTCGGCGAGGTCGATGACCTGCGGCCGGCTCAGGGTCGCGCCCTTGAGCCCGGCCAGGCCACGCGGCGCCCGCAGCGTGGCCCCCGACAGGTCCAGACCGGCATACTTCCCTCGGCCGAAGGTGGGCTCGACGAGGGTGCAGCCCTCGAAGGTCAGCCCGGCGACCGTGGCCTCGGTGAGGTCGAGCTCGACCACGACGCAGTCGACGAAGGCGACGTCCTTGAGGCTTGCGCCGCGCAGGTTGAGGAAGTCCACCTTCCCCCCGCGAACGGTGACGTCGCGCCAGGTCGAGGCCCAGGCGGACACGGCGGCCAGGCGGCAGCCGTCGAGGGTCGTCTCGACGAGACTGGCGTCGGACAAGGCCACCCCGACCCCGTGGACGCGCTCCCACTCGCACTCGGACCAGCGCGACCCCTCCAGATGAGCGTCGTCCAGCCGGCAGCCGACCAGCGAGCACTCGAGGAACGCCGCGTTCTCGGCATGTGCTCCGGCGAAGTCGGTCTCCTCGAAGCGGATCGAGTCGTGGTGCTGGTGGCGCGAGGCGTACACCGGCTCGGTGAACGCGGTCTGGTCGGCGGCGGACGGCATACGCCAGAGTCTGTCAGCCGCCGCCGACGCGGCGGGATCACCCGGATGCGACTCCTCGAAGCGACGCACCCAGGTCTTGGCGTCGCTCGCGGCCGGGCGGTCGACGAGTCCAGGCCCGAGTGACGCCGATGAGATGACGCGCGAGATGTGGTTGTCCACACATCGAGCAGCGGTGTCCAAGGGGTGGGCATCTGAGGTTCAATGGGCGCGGTGACAACGGCGTCATCCGCCATCAACACGCCTGCCACATGCTCGTAACGTGGCCGCATTCCCCAAGGTGAAACCCCGTGACCGAAGTCCCGACCGCCACCGTGTCGACGCCCATCACCATCCCCGCTGACCTGCTGCCGGCCGACGGCCGGTTCGGCTCCGGACCCTCGAAGGTCCGGCCCGAGCAGGTCGACTACCTCAGCTCGCTGGGACGCACGGTCCTGGGCACCTCCCACCGCCAGGCCCCCGTCAAGAACCTCGTCGGCGAGGTGCGCAGCGGCCTGCGCGACCTGTTCAGCCTGCCGTCCGACTACGAGATCATCCTCGGCAACGGCGGCTCGACGGCCTTCTGGGACATCGCCGCGTTCGGACTCGTGCGCGACCGCGCCCAGCACCTCGCATTCGGCGAGTTCTCGAGCAAGTTCGGCAACGTCACGAAGGCGGCGCCGTTCCTCGGCGAGCCGACCATCATCAAGGCAGAGCCGGGCACGCTGGCGACGCCGCAGGCCGAGGCAGGCGTCGACGTCTACGCCTGGCCGCACAACGAGACCTCGACGGGTGTCATGGCCCCGGTCAAGCGGGTCGAGGGCGCCGACGACGACGCGCTGGTCCTCGTCGACGCGACGTCCGGCGCCGGCGGCATCCCGGTGGACATCACCGAAGCCGACGTCTACTACTTCGCCCCGCAAAAGTGCTTCGCGTCCGACGGCGGGCTCTGGCTCGCTGCTTTCTCCCCCGCCGCGCTGGCTCGCGTCGAGGAGATCGCCGCGACCGGCCGCTGGGTGCCCGACTTCTTCAGCCTGCCGACCGCGATCGACAACTCGCTGAAGAACCAGACGTACAACACGCCGGCCATCTCGACGCTGGCGCTGCTCAACGCGCAGCTCAGGTGGATCCTCGCCAACGGCGGCCTCGACTGGGCCACGGCACGCACCAAGGACTCCAGCACGCGGCTCTACACGTGGGCCGAGCAGACGGCCTACACGACGCCGTACGTCGCCGACCCGGCCGCCCGCTCGCAGGTCGTCGGCACGATCGACTTCGACGACTCGATCGACGCCGCCGCGGTCGCCAAGGTGCTGCGCGCGAACGGCGTCGTCGACGTCGAGCCCTACCGCAAGCTCGGCCGTAACCAGCTGCGCGTCGCGATGTTCCCGGCCGTGGACCCCGACGACGTGAGCAAGCTGACGCAGGCCATCGACCACGTCGTCTCCGCACTGGCCTGACGAGCGCGCGCTGCCACCAGTCGAGTGGCCCCGTCGTCACACGGGTTTCTGCCCAGCGATGCCCTTCCTGGGTCGGGTGTGACAACGGGGCCACTCGAGCTGAGAAATGGGTGGCGCGCGTGACCTAGCTCCTGCTGCCTCGTTGTGCCTGACGGCCGCCTGCAACGGCGGAAGTCGCCCCACGAGGAGTCTCCATGGTCCGCATCGTCCGCGTGCGCGCCTCGGCGCGCCGTGCCGTCGCAGCCCTGCCCGTCCTCGCCCTGACCACCGCAGGCATCGCCTTCGCGGCGACCTCCGACGCACCGGTCGCCGGGTCGCTCAGCGTCCCCGAGCGCGCCATCACCCAGGCGGGCCGCGGATACCCGGAGGCCGGCCCCGCGCCCGCGCCGATGCAGCTCGCGCCGATCTACGAGACGTACACCCGGGACTGGCCCCGCGTCGACGTGCCCGCCGCAGCTCGGGACGCGCTCCGGGCCCTTGGCTCGCTCGCCCCGGTGCGCCTGGACGCGAACGGCATACCGTCCCTGGCGCTGGCGGCGTACCGTCACGCCGCCGACCTGCTCGGCACCGCCGACCCGGGCTGCGGCGTCGACTGGGCCCTGCTGGGCGCCATCGGACGGGTCGAGAGCAACCACGCGCGGTTCGGGGGCAACCTGCTGGACGCGGCCGGGGTCGCGCAGCCGGGGATCATCGGCATCGCCCTCGACGGAAGCAGGGGCACGGCCAGGATCACCGACACCGACCACGGCACGTACGACCGGGACACGGCCTTTGACCGCGCGGTCGGCCCGATGCAGTTCATCCCGACGACCTGGACGGTCGCCGGGCGCGACGGCGACGGTGACGGGGTCGAGAACCCGCAGAGCCTGAGCGACTCGGTGACGGCGGCCGGAGTCCTGCTGTGCTCCGGCGGCGCACAGCTGCGCGACCCGAGCCAGGCCTACCGCGCCGTGCTGCGCTACAACCACTCCGACGAGTACGCGCGCACCGTCCTGGCCATCGCCGACGCCTACCGTCGCGGCGTCACCGTCCTTCCGAGGAGCGCGCTCCCCGCCGCCCGGCCCGCCTCCGGGTCCGGCACCGCCACGCCCGATGGGTCCGGGTTCGGGTATGCCGGCACGCCGGGTCCCGAGGGCACCGCCGGCTCAGGCGCCCGCCCCGAACCGCGTCCGAGCGACAAGCCGGCGTCGCGACCGGCGTCGCGACCGGCCTCAGCGCCGTCGAGCACCCGACCGACGGAGACCGCGCCCGGCACCGGCCGGACCGGAGGCGGCATACCGGTGCCGTCGGTGCCCGGGCTGCCCCTGCCGACGC
This sequence comes from Monashia sp. NPDC004114, assembly GCF_053603855.1. Lineage (NCBI taxonomy): Bacteria > Bacillati > Actinomycetota > Actinomycetes > Micrococcales > Intrasporangiaceae > Intrasporangium > Monashia sp. NPDC004114. The sequence goes on from NZ_JBSGGK010000015.1 coordinate 17,037, forward strand.
CTACGGCTCCCCGGCCCACCGTGCCGGAGACGCCGGTGCTCAGCGCGGAGGTGCGACGGCTGCTTGCCCTGCCCCACCTGCCCCTGCTGCCCGGGGACCCGAGCGACCTGGTGCGCGTGCTCGACCCCCTCAAGGCCGCGGTGGTGTGTGTGCTCGACGGAAAGGTCGTCGCCTGCCCGACCCGGCCCCTCGGCTGATCCCGCTCGTCAGGCTCCCGCGATCGGCGGGGCCGAGGCGTCGACACCCTCGGAGCCACCCTCGCGGCGGAGGTACTCCTCGATGTTCTCGACGTCGCCCTGGTTGCGCTCGACGATGGCCAGCAGGGCGTGCATCGAGCTGACCTCCTCGACCTGCTCCTTGATGAACCACTGCATGAACTGGTCGGAGGCGTAGTCGTGCTCCTCGCGCGCGACGGCCGTCAGGGCGTTGATCTGCTCGCTGACCCGCTTCTCCTGGGCGAGGGCCAGCCGGACGGGAGCCACGATGTCGCCGAAGTCGTTGCGCGGGGCGGCCACGCCGGGGATCTCGACCGTCGAGTCGGTGTCGAGGAGGTACCGGACCATCATCATCGCGTGGTCGCGCTCCTCGAGGGCCTGGCGGTAGAACAGCCCGGCGAGCTGCGGCATGGTCAGGCCGTCGAAGTAGACCGCGATCGCGACGTACTGCTGGTGCGCGGCGAACTCGTGTCCGATCTGCTCGTTGAGCAGGTCGACGAACCTCTTGGCTGCCATGGGGGTCTCCTCCGCGCTCTCGTACGACGCGCCTGCGTCACCGACCCCGTGCGACAGGGCCCGAGACCGGGCGTGCTGACGCCGCCATCTTACGGACGAGCCTCCGGTCAGCGATTGCGGATGGCGGCGATGACGGCGATCACGAGGAACAGGACCAGCGCACCGACGACGATGCGGTTGCGGAACTTGAAGCTCACTTGGCGACCTCGGGCGAGGTGGGCACCTCGGAGGCGAGCTGGATCCGCAGCCGCGGCCGGCGCTGGGTCTGGATGGTCACTGCGACATTCTCCCTGGACGCGAACCACAGGGCCACCGCGACCAGGCTGAGCCCGACCGCGACCGTGCCGATGCCGATCGTCCAGCGCGGCCCGAGCGTGTCGCCGATCCACCCGATCATCGGTGCGCCGATCGGCGTGCCGCCCATGAAGATCGCCATGTAGAGGGCCATGACCCGCCCGCGCATGATCGGGTCCACGCTCACCTGCACCATCGCGTTCGCCGTGGTCAGCGCAGTGAGCGCCGCGAGCCCGGTCGGCACGAGATAGAGGGCGAACAGGGCGTAGCTGGGCGCGGTCGCGAGCAGGGCGGTCGAGAGCGTGAAGCCGACGAGGGCGAGCAGCAGGATCCGCATGCGTGGCCGGGCTCGGCGGGCGGCGAGCAGGGCCGCGGTGAGCGACCCGACGGCCATGATCGAGCCGAGCAGGCCGTACTCGCCCGGACCCTTGTCGAAGACCTTGGTGGCCATCAGGGCCATGGTGACCTGGAAGTTCATCCCGAACGTGCCCAGCACGAAGACGAGCACCATGACGAGGATGATGTCGGGCCGGCCCTTGACGTAGCGCAGCCCTTCGCGCAGCTGGCCCTTGCCACGAGCCCGAGGCGCGGGGGTCAGCTCGGCGGCGTTCATCAGCAGCAGCGCAGCGAGGACGAACACGAACGTCCCGGCATTGACGAACAGGGCCGGGGCGATGCCGAACGCCGCGATGACGAGGCCGGCGACGGCCGGGCCGATGAGCCGGCCGAGGTTGAACGACGCACTGTTGAGCGCGACGGCGTTGGGCAGGTGCGGGGTGTCGACCATCTCGGAGACGAAGGTCTGCCGGGCCGGGTTGTCGACGGCGGTCGCGACGCCCTGGATGAGGGCGAGCGCGTAGACATGCCAGAGCTGGACGACGCCGGTGGCGGTCAGCACCGCGAGCAGCAAGGCCGTCGCGAGCAGGGCCGTCTGGGTGGCGAACAGCAGCTGCCGCTTCGGCAGCCGGTCGACGAGCACTCCGGCGAACGGCGCGAGCAGCAGGAACGGCAGGAACTGCAGGCCGGTGACGATGCCCAGCGCGGTCGCCGAGTGGGGTGTCAGGACGGTGAGGACCAGCCAGTCCTGGGCGACACGCCCCATCCACGTGCCGGTGTTGGAGACGATGGCTCCGGAGGCGTAGATGCGGTAGTTGCGAATGGCGAGCGAGTGGAACGTCGGGCTCATTCGCTGGCCACCTTCGCCAGCACGTCGGCGGCGCGCTGGAGCAGCTCTCGCTCTTCGTCGGTCAGGTGCTCGAAGCGCGACAGCATCCACTCGTCGCGATGCTTGCGGATGCGCTTGATGGCGCGGCGCCCCTCGGTCGAGAGCGACAGGATGACCTGCCGGCCGTCGGTCGGGTCGTCGGCACGGTCGACGTAGCCCCCCTCGACGAGGCTCGTGGTCGTGCGCTTCATGCTCGGCGCGGAGACGCGCTCGATGTCGGCGAGCTCACTGTTGGTGCGCGGCGCGGCCTCGAGGCGGCAGAGCACCGAGAACTGGTGGGGCGGGAGCTCGCCGTCGGACTCGAAGCGGACTCGACGGGAGATCCGCATACAGGCCAGACGGATGTCGTTGGCGAGGGAGACGAGCTCGGAGCGGGTGAGCGACGGGCTCGCAGTCTTGGTACGCATGGGTCGTCCTCAGAAGTGCTGTCGGTGATAGTTACCTTAACTCATTACTTCTGCTAACTATTCCGGTGTCTCACCCAACGACCCCCTGGTATGCCGTCAAGGCCCCACCCGGCGCGCGATGGGGCCTGCACGGCATACGGGATCGAGACCCTAGGCTGTCCACGTGACCGACGAGACGACCCCCGACGACGCTGCGCCGAAGGCTGCGGAGCCGATCGCGCCGCTACCGGTGCCGATGCGCCGGATCGTCGAGATCGGCATGCTCGTGTGGCTCGTGGCCCTTGTCGTCGTCCTGCTCGTGCCCTCGCTGCACGAGGGTGACCGGTCGTGGTGGCCGCAGGTGTGCATCGCCGGCCTCGTGCTCGGCGCGATCGGCTGGGTCTACCTCTGGCGAGGCCGCGGCAACGCCAAGGGCGCCGGCTGAGCCCCGACCGCTCAGCCTGACGGCTGGTGTCAGACGGACTCGGGGTCTGCCTCGGGCTCGCTCGCCGCGGGCTCGCTCACCTCGGGCTCCGTCACGTCGGCCGTGGCCTCCTCGGCCTCAGCCAGAACCGGCTCGAGATCGACGGCGAACTCGTCGACGATCGGGTCGCCGACCGACGACGGCTCCGGAGCCTCGAGATCGGTCTCGGAGTGGGCACCGCACCCGTGGTCCAGGCTGACCACGCGACCATCGGACGGGCTCCACTCGTTGGCGCACACGCCGAATACCGGTCGGAGCGCGCCTGCCATCGGCACGAAGTAGCCACACGTCGAGCACCGGGCCGTGGCCTTGACCGACACCTCGGAGGTCGGACCCCCGTCACCGGCATACCACCGGGTCGCAGCGTCCTCGCGCCCCTCGGCGGACAGCACCCGGGGCCTACCGAGCCCGAGCTCGAAGAAGGCCATCTGGTCGACGTCCTCGTCGCCGGTCGCCTCGAAACCCTGCTCGAGGAACGGGTCGACCGGCCGGTAGGGCAGCACGTCGCCGGCGCCGAGGTCGCCGGGAGCCAGGCGGTCGGCATAGGGGAGCCACTCGGGGGCGAGCAGCGCGTCCGGGCCCGGCAACAGGTTCGTCTCGCAGACGGTCGCGAGCTTGGCGCGCGGGACGCGGGCCACCGACACGCCCCAGCGCCAGCCGCGGTAGCCCGGCGACGTGCACTCGAACCAGTGCATGGCCAGGCGCTCCTCGAGCAGGTCCATGCCGAGGTGTGCGCCGACCGTGCCCGGCTCCGCGACCTCGTCGAGCGCGGTGCGGGCGAGGTCAGTGGCGGCCAGCAGCACGCTGTCCGACTTCGGCGCGGTGGTGGTCATCCGGATCAGCTCTCCAGCTCGTCGGCCAGACCTCGCAGCGCGCGCGCGACGGCAGTGCTCTGCTTGCGGTCCGCGCGGCGGCCCTTGCGAAGGTTGTTGCCGACGGCGTCGAGCAGCTGGACGACGTCCTCGATGATGACGACGAGCTCCTCGGGCGACTTGCGGTCACGCTCGCGACGGTTGGCGGCGACGGACTGGACCGGGTCGAGCACCTTGACCGACAGGGCCTGCGCACCGCGACGGCCTTCGACGATCCCGAACTCGACACGCGCGCCCTTCTTCAGGGTCGTCACGCCCGCGGGGAGGGCGTTCGCGTGCAGGAAGACGTCGGCGCCGTCGTCCTCGGAGATGAATCCGAAGCCCTTGTCCGCGTCGTAGAACCTGACCTTGCCAGTCGGCACTGTCCACCTCGTTGTCGATCGTCGGTCGTCCGGGTGACGGCGCGACTCGATGGCGCTCCTTGCGCTCGGCTCAAGCCTAACGGCTCAGCGCAAGCCGGATTCCCGGTCCCGTGCGGCACGGCACCAAGGACGTAGCGGCGACGCGACAGGCGACCTCACGCGGTCGTGATCCCCCACGTGCCGGTCCACTCCTGCCCGGGCTCGAGCACCACCAGCGAGGTCCCCGAGTTGAAGGCGTCGGCGGGGCACGTCATCGGCTCGACGGCGACGCCCACCTGGCCGAGGCGGCGCTCGGCGATGCCGGTGAACACCTGCAGCCAGCCGAAGGCGGCGTCGGCCCACAGGGTCGCCGAGCGGTCCCCCGCGGCCACCGTGCAGCGCCACATCCCGTCGTCGTCGCGGAGCACGTCGGTGTATGCCGTGTCGAGGCGGCCGTCGCCCACGGCGCGCCGGGTGCGGAAGTCGTAGTCGGTGCCGCCGACCGGCCGGATCGCTCGCGGGAGCGTCCGCTCGTCGACCTCGACGAACGCGTCCGCCGGCACGCGGATGCTCACGTCGGCCAACGGGGCGTCGCCGGTGGCGAGGTAGGGGTGCGCGCCGTACCCGAAGGGCGCGCTCTCGGAGCCGACGTTGCGGGCAGCCGCGGTGACGACGAGCCCGGAGTCGTCGAGGACGTACGTCGTGCGAAGGTCGAGGTGGTGGTCCCAGCCCGGCTGTGGGTGGAGCCGGTAGCCGACGGTGACGGCCTCGTCCTCGATCTCGACCGGCTCCCACAGTGCCCAGCGGACGAGGCCGTGGATGGCGTTGCCGGCAGCGGGCTCGGTGAGCGCCAGCTGGTGGTCCCGGCCCTCGAAGGTGTACTTCCCGTCGCGGATGCGGTTGGGCCACGGCATCAGCTGCTGCCCCCGGCCGGAGACGATCCGCTCGTCGGCGGCATACCCCGCGACGACGTCGACACCGTCGCGCGTCAGGCTCCTCAGCCCGCCGCCGACCTCGACCACGGTCGCCTCGTAGGGGCCGAAGCCGATCGTCCACTGCTGGCCGGTCGGGTATGCGGCGTGTGCGTCTGCCGGTGAGGCGGGCGAGAGCGCGCTCATGGGAACCACGCTAGCGCCAGGACGGGTTCGGCTCGGGCACTAGGTTGGGTAGATGGCCACTTCGAGCCGGAGCCTCGCCGACGACATCCGCGGCCGCAGCGACGCCGAGCTCGTCGACCTCGTCCTCGCGCGACCCGATCTCGCGCGACCCTCGCCGGCCGACCTGACGAGCCTTGCGGCGCGCGCAGGCACTCGCGCCAGCGTGCAGCGCGCAGTGGAGGCGCTCGACCGTGGCCACCTGCAGGTGCTCGAGGCGCTCGTTGTCGCAGGCGATGCGGCTACGCGTGATGCCCTGCTCAGCCTGCTCGGCGCCGACCCCGCAGCCGAGCAGGCCCGCACGGTCGATCTCCTCGTCGACGACCTGTGGCGTTGGGCGCTGCTGTGGCGCAGTGCCGACGGCTCACATGTCGTGCGCACGGTGCCCGAGGTGCTGGGCTCGAGCGTGGCCGGCCTCGGGGCACCGATGCGGGAGCTGCGCTCGTCGCTCGTGCCGCAGCACGCCGACCGCGAAGAAGTGCTGGCCACGATCGAGGCCGCGCCACAGGACTCGCGCGCGATGCTGGAGCGCATGGCGTGGGGGCCACCGTTCGGGGTGCTCCCGACCGCACCCGCGGGGCGCGCGAGCGCGCGATGGCTGCTCGAGCACCACCTGCTCGTTCCGGTCTCCTCCGACCGGGTCGCCCTGCCGCGGGAGATCGGGCTGGCGCTGCGCGGCGGCCGCCTGCACCGCTCGACCCAGCTCACGCCGCCGGCCGTCGAGTCGCGAGCGGTGTCGCTCGTCGACGCTGCCGCGGGCGGTGCCGCCAGCGAGTTCCTCACGCAGGTCGACGAGCTCGCTGCCGCCTGGGGGGCCGACCCGCCACGCGTCCTGCGTGCGGGCGGGCTGTCCGTCCGCGACTTCCGCTCGACGCAGACCGCCCTCGACGTCGACCCGGAGCGCGCCGCGTTCGTCGTCGAGATCGCTTATGCCGCAGGGCTCGTCGCCGACGACGGCGAGGTCGTGCCCGTGTGGGCGCCCACGTCCGAGATCGACGAATGGTCGAGCAGCGAGGCCGGGCACCGATGGGCCTCGCTGGCCGTGGCCTGGCTGGGTTCGACCCGGGCCCCCCACCTCGTCGGGCACCGGACCACCGGGACCGGGCCGGCGAACGCGCTCGGGCCCGACGTCCAGTGGCCGGCCATCCGCGCGGTGCGGCGCGAGGTTCTGGCCGAGCTGTCCGCGCTCGAGACAGGCCATGCTCCGACTGTCGACTCGCTGCGCGAGCGGCTCGCCTGGCGGCGCCCGAACCGCCCCGCCGCCGTGCTCGACGAGGCCGTCGACGCCGTCCTCAGGGAATCGGAGTGGCTCGGCGTGACCGGTCGCGGCGCCCTGTCGAGCCCTGGACGTGCCCTCATCGGATCCAGGACGCCTTCCGCCCCGACGCCCCCCACCCCCTCGAGTGGCCGCCCAGCCACAGCTGCCCCGCCGCTCGACCAGAGGGCGGCGACCCCGTCGAGTGGCCTCGTAGAAACACCGGCGCCGGGAATGCCGCAGGTCGAGGTCGTCGCCGCGGCGATGTCCGAGCATCTCCCGGCGCCCGTCGACCACATACTCGTCCAGGCCGACCTCACCGCCGTCGCGCCCGGCCCGCTCGTCGGCAGCCTCGGGTCGTTCATGCGGCTCGCGGCCGAGGTCGAGTCCCGGGGAGGGGCCACCGTCTACCGGTTCACTCCCGAGTCGGTGCGGCGCGCCCTCGACGCCGGCTGGACGGCGGCCGAGTTCACCGACACGGTGCGCAGGTCCAGCCGGACCCCGGTCCCCCAGCCGCTCGAGTACCTCGTGTCGGACGTCGCTCGCAAGCACGGGCAGACCCGCATCGGCGGCGCAGCGGCATACATCCGCTCCGACGACGAGTCGGTGCTCGACACGATGCTCGCGTCGCGCGACCTCGCCGCCCTGCGCCTGCGGCGGATCGCCCCGACGGTGCTCGTGTCCTCGGCCGACCCGCGGGTCATCGTGGAGGTGCTGCGCGACGCGGGGTTCGCTCCCGTGCACGAGGGCCAGGACGGTGCGGTCGTCCACGCCGAGACGCCGCGGCGCCGGGCAGGAACACGGCGGCGCGGACCGGGCCCCACGGTCACCCCCGTCGACCGCGCCTTCACGCAGTCGCTCGTCACGGGTCTTCGTGCCGCCGAGGCGACGGCGGCCGAGCGGCGTGCGGAGGAGGAGTCACGTCCCGGGCCTCGGATCCAGGCGATGGACCCGGTCGTCACGCTGTCGCTGCTGCGCGAGGCCGTGGCCGACCGGCATGGCGTGTGGATCGGCTACTCCGACGCGCACGGCGCCACAACCCGGCACCTGATCCACCCGAGACAGGTCGACGGGGGCCGGGTGCGCGCCCTCGACGAGTCCGGGCACGAGCGGTCCTACTCCGTGCACCGGATCACCGGCGCCACGCTGGACAGCGGCTCCTGACAGACCCACCCCGCACCCACCCGCAACACCGCTGCGGATCAGGATCCGGCGAGCGCCTTGACGACGTTGCTGGGCGAGGGACGGCCGAGCTGCTCGGCCATCCACCTGCTCGTCGCGACGAGCGACTCGAGGTCGACGCCGGTCCGGACGCCCGCGCCGTGCAGCGCCCAGACCAGGTCCTCCGTGGCGAGGTTGCCGGTCGCCGACTTGGCATACGGGCAGCCACCGAGGCCGCCTGCCGACGAGTCGACGACGGCGACGCCGTCGGCGAGGGCCGCCATCGTGTTGGCCAGGGCCTGGCCGTACGTGTCGTGGAAGTGCACCGCGATGCGCTCGGTGCCGATGCCGCGCCGTCCGAGCGCGTCGAGCAGCCGGTGCACGTGACCCGTGGTGCCGACGCCGATGGTGTCGCCGAGGCTCAGCTGGGCGCAGCCGAGGTCCATCAGGCGCTCGGCGACGTCGACGACCTGCTCGACCGGCACCGGTCCCTCCCACGGGTCGCCGAAGCACATCGAGACGTAGGCGCGCACCCACATGCCGTCGGCGAGCGCCCGCTTCACGACCGGCTCGAACATCGCGTACTGCTCGTCGACGGACCGGTTGAGGTTCTTCTGGGCGAAGGTCTCGGTCGCGGACCCGAAGATGGCGATAGCGCGCAGGCCCAGGGCTTCGGCCCGGTCCAGACCCCGCTCGTTGGGCACCAGGGCGGGACGTGTGGGCCCGACGCCGTCGGGGCCGAGGGCGGCCAGGACCTCCTCGGCGTCACCCATCTGGGGCACCCACGAGGCCGGGACGAACGACGTCGTCTCGAGCGTGCCGAGCCCAGCCTCCTCGAGGCGCCGGATGAACTCGACCTTTGTCGCGGCCGGTACGACGGTCTTCTCGTTCTGCAAGCCGTCGCGCGGACCCACCTCGTAGATCGTCACGCTCTCAGGCAGGCCCGCTGCCACCTCGACCTGTGGGGATCGCATTCGCCCATACTGACAGGCGTGAGCCGACGACCCGTAGGACGTGCGACACAGGGCAGCGGGAATCCGCCGGGCCCGACGACGGTTGGTCGTGAACGATGAACGACGGACCCCTCATTGTCCAGAGCGACAAGACGCTGCTCCTCGAGGTCGACCATGCCCAGGCCGAGCAGGCGCGACGTGCGATCGCCCCGTTCGCCGAGCTCGAGCGCGCGCCCGAGCACGTCCACACCTACCGGATCACGCCGCTCGGCCTCTGGAACGCACGCGCGGCCGGGCACGACGCCGAGCAGGTGGTCGACGCGCTGATGACGTACAGCAGGTATGCCGTCCCGCACTCGTTGCTCGTCGACGTGGCCGACACGATGGATCGCTACGGCCGGCTGACTCTCGAGAAGGAGGGTTTCGCCGACTCGCCGGAGGGCACGCGTCTCGTGCTGCGGACGACTGACCGCCCGGTGCTCGAGGAGGTGCTGCGGCACAAGAAGATCAAGCCGCTCACCGGTGCCCGCATCGACGAGCTCGCCGTCGTGGTCCACCCGAGCGAGCGCGGCACCCTCAAGCAGGAGCTGCTCAAGGTCGGCTGGCCCGCCGAGGACCTCGCCGGCTACGTCGACGGCGAGGCTCATCCGATCGCGCTCGACGAGAGCGGCTGGAGCCTGCGGCCCTACCAGCAGCAGGCCGTCGACGGCTTCTGGCACGGCGGGTCCGGTGTGGTCGTGCTGCCCTGCGGCGCCGGCAAGACGCTCGTCGGCGCCGGCGCCATGGCCGAGGCGAAGTCGACGACGCTGATCCTCGTCACCAACACCGTCAGCGCCCGGCAGTGGAAGGACGAGCTGTTGCGCCGCACGACGCTCACCGAGGAGGAGATCGGCGAGTACTCCGGCGCCCGTAAGGAGATCCGACCGGTCACCATCGCGACCTACCAGGTGCTGACGACGAAGCGCAAGGGCGCCTACGCCCACCTCGACCTGCTCGACGCCCGCGACTGGGGCCTCATCGTCTACGACGAGGTCCACCTGCTGCCCGCGCCGATCTTCCGGATGACCGCAGACCTGCAGGCCCGGCGCCGCCTCGGGCTCACCGCCACTCTCGTGCGCGAGGACGGGCGGGAGGCCGACGTCTTCAGCCTCATCGGCCCCAAGCGGTTCGACGCACCCTGGAAGGACATCGAGTCGCAGGGGTACATCGCGCCCGCCGACTGCGTCGAGGTCCGGGTCAGCCTTCCGGACGGTCAGCGGATGACCTACGCGACCGCCGAGCCGGACGACCGGTACCGGCTCGCGTCGTGCTCGGACGCGAAGCTGCCCGTCGTCGAGAAGCTGGCCACCCGGCATTCGGGTGAGCCGACGCTGGTCATCGGTCAGTACCTCGACCAGCTCCACGAGGTCGCCGAGCTGCTCGGCGCCGACGTCATCACCGGCGAGACGACGGTCCGCGAGCGGCAGCGGCTCTACGACGCGTTCCGGACCGGCGAGATCGACCGGCTGGTCGTGAGCAAGGTGGCGAACTTCTCGATCGACCTGCCCGAGGCGAGCGTCGCGATCCAGATCAGCGGCACCTTCGGCTCCCGTCAGGAGGAGGCTCAGCGGCTCGGCCGGGTGCTGCGGCCCAAGGGCGACGGACGAACCGCGCACTTCTACACGGTCGTGTCGCGCGACACCGTCGACGCCGACTTCGCGGCGCATCGTCAGCGGTTCCTGGCCGAGCAGGGGTACGCCTACCGGATCGTCGACGCCGACGACCTGTGACCGAGGTCACCTGTCTCATCCTGCGACTCAATTAGGCAAGGCAACCCTTACCTACTTACCCTTCCTGGCGTGAGCAAGCTCAAGGCCAAGGACGTGGCGAAGATCAAGCCGAAGTCCACGTGCTGCAAGAAGGACACCCGGTGCCTCAAGTGCCCCGTGGTGGTCCACCGGCTGTGCAAGCAGGACTGCGCCTCGATGTGCAAGCAGGACTTCAAGAAGGCCCTGAAGAAGGCCCGCCGCCGCTGAGCTCGCTGCGACGCCGCTGAGCTCACTGCGGCGCCGCCGTCTCGCCCCCGCCCCCGGACGCCGTCGGGACGGGGGCTTCGTCATACCCCGGACGGGCTGGGCGGCGCCTGAAGAAGCGCTCAGAGGAGACTGTGACGCGGTTTCCAGCAAACTCCCAGCGAACGCGCCGACACTGTTGATGTGGACACCCAGACAGCAACGCTGCCCGAGGCTCGACTGCTCGTGGTCGAGGACGAGCCGAACATCCGTGAGCTGCTCGCGACCTCCCTGCGCTTCGCCGGGTTCGAGGTCGAGACGGCCGGCGACGGCACGACCGCCCTGGCGCTGGCCGAGGAGTCCGAGCCCGATCTCGTCGTGCTCGACGTCATGCTTCCGGACGTCGACGGCTTCGAGGTGACCCGTCGCCTGCGCGACCGCGGGCGGCAGCAGCCGATCGTGTTCGTCACCGCCCGCGATGCCACGGGCGACAAGATCCAGGGCCTCACCGTCGGCGGCGACGACTACGTCACCAAGCCGTTCAGCCTCGAGGAGGTCATCGCCCGCATCCGGGCCGTCCTGCGCCGCACGCGCGGCACCGCCGACGAGGGTGCGACCCTGCGCTTCCACGACCTCGAGCTCAACGAGGACTCCCACGAGGTGCGCCGCGGCGGCCGGGTCATCGACCTGTCGCCCACGGAGTTCAAGCTGCTGCGCTACCTGCTGCTCAACCCGAACCGTGTGCTGTCCAAGCTGCAGATCCTCGACCACGTGTGGGACTACGACTTCCGCGGCGAGTCGGGCATCGTCGAGTCCTACATCTCCTACCTGCGCCGCAAGATCGACGCCGATGGCCCCTCTCTGATCCACACCAAGCGCGGAGTGGGTTACGTTCTTCGAGTGCCTCCTGAGCTCACGACGACCTAGAACGGACCACCGCGTGACCGACTCGACGGGGATCGGCAGGACACCCCGCCGGCTCCGAACGCTTCCGCGCCGCATGCGGGCACTACCGCTGCGCTGGCGCCTGCTCGGCGTCGCGCTCGGGCTCATCCTCGTCGCGCTCGTCACGACCGCCCTCGTCGTGAGCGCGCTGCTGCGCAGCTACCTGCACAACCAGCTGGAGCAGGAGCTCGGGGTCTACGCCAGCAGCCTGTCGGCCATCGACCCCGGTGACCTCGGCGACGGCGGCTCCAACGTGCCCACCGGCTTCATCGGGCGGATCGTCAACATCAAGACCGGCTCCGTCACCGCGCTCGGTCGCTCCGTGCTGGAGCGCGACAGCGCCAAGATCCCGAAGCTGCCGGTCACGGACTCCCACATCAGGGACCGGAAGCCCTTCGAGGTGCCGTCCGTGGGTGGCGAGGGCCAGTGGTTGGCCCTGTCGGAGCTCAACGGGAAGAAGACCGACATCATCTCCGTGGCCCTGCCGCTTCGGCCACTCGACGCCACGGTCAGCCGGTTCCTGCTCTATGCCACCGCCATCGGCGCCGTGGCGCTGCTCGCGAGCGCCGTGCTCGGGTGGTACCTCGTGCGCCGCACCTTCCGGCCGTTGACCACGATCGAGGACACCGCCGCGCAGATCGCCGCGGGCGACCTGACCCGGCGTGTCGAGGTGCCCGCGACCAACGACGAGGTCGCCTCCCTGTCCCGTTCGCTCAACGCGATGCTGTCCCGGATCGAGCAGAGCTTCGCTGTCCGGGAGGCGAACGAGGCCAAGATGCGGCGGTTCATCGCCGACGCCTCGCACGAGCTCCGCACGCCGCTCGCAGCGGTGTCCGGCTACGCCGAGCTGTACCGCCAGGGCGCGCTGCCGACGGCCGACTCCGTGACCGGGGCGATGGGCCGGATCGAGTCCGAGAGCCACCGGATGAGCGGCCTCGTCGAGGACCTGCTCACCCTCGCCCGCCTCGATGGCGAGCGCCCTCTAGAGCTGCAGACCGTCGACCTCGCGGTGCTGGCCGCAGACGCCGCGCAGGACGCCCGGACGATCTCGCCGGCCCGGCACGTGACGGCGACCGGCATCCACGGCCCCATCGAGCCGACCGAGCTGCAGGCCGACGAGCGCCAGCTGCGGCAGGTCGTCACCAACCTCGTCACCAACGCGCGGGTGCACACCCCGGCAGGGAGCCCGGTCGAGATCCTCGTCGGGCGGGTCGACGTCGGACACGTGGCGCTGCACGTCCGCGACCACGGGCACGGAATCCCCGAGAAGGACCGCGACACCGTGTTCGAGCGCTTCTACCGAGCGGACTGGTCACGCAGCCGCGGCAAGGGCGGCGGCAACGGCCTGGGCCTGGCGATCGTGCACGCGATCGTCGAGGCCCACGGCGGCCGGGTGCGCGTGCAGGACACCCCCGGTGGGGGTGCCACCTTCGTCGTCGAGCTGCCGATGCAGCCGTCGACTGCCAACGGCGCCAAGCCGATCTGAGACTCTGAGTCTTCTCTCGGATCGCACAGCCGATTCTTAGGAAGGCCACAACGCCGTCCAAAAGTCGGCCGATGTCATGGCTACCAAGAGACCGAACGAGGAGGAGCCATGACCCTGGCACCGGACCACACCCAGCAGATCCCGCAGGGCAACTACTACAGCCAGTCGGCTCCGCCGACCCCGCCGGCGCCCCCGGTGCCGCCGACCTTCCAGGGCGGCCCCAAGCCTCCCCGCAAGGACCGTCGGATCGGCCAGACCGCGGTCACCGCGCTGCTCGCAGCCGCGCTCGCCAGCGGTGGCACGTATGCCGCCATCCAGCTGAGCGAGCAGAACACCTCCGTCAACACCACCCCCACTGCGACGTCGACGAACAACCAGCAGACGTCGCCGACCGTGAACCAGGGCAGCGCCACGAGCCCTGACTGGACCGCGGTCGCCAAGGCCGTCGGCCCGAGCGTCGTGTCGATCAACGTCACCATGCAGCAGGGCGAGGCCGCCGGCTCAGGTGTCATCTACGACAAGCAGGGCCACATCCTGACGAACAACCACGTCGTCGAGGGCGCGAGCGGCAACGGCGCGATCACCGTCACCCTCGCCGACGGGCGCACCTACAACGCGACCGTCGTGGGCACCGACCCGTCGACCGACCTCGCCGTGATCAAGCTCTCGTCGGTCCCGAGCGACATCACGCCGATCTCCCTCGGCAACTCCGACGGACTCGTCGTCGGCGACCCGGTCATGGCCGTGGGCAACCCGCTCGGCCTGTCCGGCACCGTCACCACGGGCATCGTCAGCGCGCTCGACCGCCCCGTGTCGACGGCCCCGGAGGAGCAGCAGCAACAGCAGGACCCGTTCGGCCAGCAGCAGGGCAGCAACGGCTCGGCCGCTGACACTGTCGTCACCAACGCGATCCAGACCTCGGCCGCGATCAACCCCGGCAACTCCGGTGGCGCGCTCGTCAACGCCAAGGGTGAGCTCATCGGCATCAACAGCTCGATCGCCTCGCTCGGCTCGGGCAGCGGCGGCCAGAGCGGCAACATCGGCATCGGCTTCGCGATCCCGGTCAAGGAGGCCAAGTCGATCGCCGACCAGCTGATCAAGAGCGGCAAGGCCGAGCACGCCTTCCTCGGCGTCTCGACCCGCGACACGGTCGCCCAGGACGGCTCCGCCAAGCGCGCCGGCGCCCAGATCGCCGCCGTGACCTCCGGCACGCCGGCCGCCAACGCCGGTCTGAAGGAGGGCGACGTCGTCATCGCCGTCGACGGCAACCCGGTCGACTCCTCGACCGCGCTCGTCGCCCAGGTCCGCGAGCGCACCGCCGGCGACAAGGTGACCCTGACGGTCCTGCGCGACGGCAAGCGCCAGGAGGTCCAGGTCACTCTCGCGGTCAAGCCCACCACGTCCAACTGACCCGCCGCCTCCTGCCGGAGGCAGCCCGACCCGTATGCCGCGGGGTCACCTCCCGGCCGGCCACACCCTCCCCGGTGGCCGGAGCGCGAGGGACCCGGCGGCATACGTCTGTCTGGACCGTCGGTGCATCGGGCGGCGTATCACCTCCACCCGACGCCGGCGGAATGTGGCGAGCAGGGCGTCGACCCGTACGCTGCTCCGGTGACCCAGCAGCTCCTTCGCGCGACCGACCGCGACGTGCCGACCCTGGACCGGCTCGACCCACGCGACGTCGAGACCGCGCTGCGGGTGCTCGAAGTCGTGCCCGACCTGCCGGATGACGACCCCGACTACGAGACGCTCAAGCGGGCCGCCTCGCTGATGTACAAGCGGCTCAAGAAGAACCGGCGCACCGCGAAGACGTGGGCAGAGCGCAAGGCCGACCGGACGGTCCTGGAGTCGACGGCGACCGGGTCACCGATGCGGATCGACGACGAGACCCGCGGGATTCCCTTGGCGTCCAACGCAACCGGCGCGCACGCTGGGGTGCTCATCAACGCCCGGGGCTGCTACGTGTGCAAGGCGGACTACACCCTGGTCGACGCCTTCTACCACTGGCTGTGCCCGGACTGCGCTGCGCTGTCGCATGCCAAGCGCGACCAGCGGACCGATCTGCGCGGCAGGCGGGCCCTGCTCACCGGCGGGCGCGCGAAGATCGGGATGTACATCGCGTTGCGGCTGCTGCGCGACGGGGCGCACACGACCGTCACGACGCGGTTCCCCAAGGACGCGATGCGGCGGTTCGCGTCGATGGAGGACAGCGCCGAGTGGATCGACCGGCTCAAGATCGTCGGCATCGACCTTCGCGACCCGACTCAGGTGGTGGCCCTCGCGGACGAGGTCGCGGCCGCCGGCCCGCTCGACATACTCGTCAACAACGCCGCGCAGACCGTGCGGCGCTCCCCCGGCGCGTACGGTCACCTCGTGGCGGCCGAGTCGGCGCCGCTGCCCGACGGCATGCGCCTTCCAGAGATGGTCACCTTCGACCGCGTCAGCGAGGCACACCCGGCCGCGATCGCCGGAGCGCTCGAGCACCATGCGGTCGCCCACCACGACGGGGAGTCGGCGCAGGACGCGGCCGCACACTCGGCGGCCTCGATGGCGGCTCTCGCTCTCACCGGCCAGGCCCTGGTCGCGGGGAACGCGAGCCTGGCAGCACACCTCGACGGGTCTGCAGTCGACGCCGGCGGGCTGCTGCCCGACCTCCAGCGCACCAACTCGTGGACCCAGAAGGTCGAGGAGGTCGACCCGCTCGAGCTGCTCGAGGTCCAGCTCTGCAACTCGACGGCGCCGTTCATCCTCATCTCCCGCCTGCGCCCGGCGATGCGCGCCGCCGTCGCGGCCGGAGCGCGGCGCGCCTATGTCGTCAACGTGTCCGCGATGGAGGGCCAGTTCTCCCGCCGCTACAAGGGTCCCGGCCACCCGCACACGAACATGGCCAAGGCGGCGCTCAACATGCTGACCCGAACGAGCGCCGGGGAGATGTTCGATACGGACCGCATCCTCATGACGGCGGTCGACACCGGCTGGATCACCGACGAGCGGCCACACCAGGACAAGCTGCGGATCGCGGCCGAAGGCTGGCACGCACCCCTGGACCTCGTCGACGGCGCAGCCCGCGTCTACGACCCGATCGTGCGCGGCGAGGCGGGCGAGGATCTCTACGGCTGCTTCGTCAAGGACTACGAGCCCAGCCCCTGGTGACGCGCGGCCGAGGCTATCCACAGAGTGCCCGGCACCGGCTAACGTCCAGAGCATGATCACCGCGGTGCACAACCTCATCTACTCCGACGACGCCGCTGCGACCCGCGCCTTCTTCCGCGACGTGCTGCAGTGGCGCTTCGTGAGCGACACCGGGTCCACCGACGAGGGCGCTTCTGGCTCGGACGCGTGGCTCATCTTCCAGACCGGGCCGAGCGAGGTCGGCGTCCACCCGACGCGAGGCCCCGAGGGCTCGGGCTGGAGCTCCCCCCGGCACCACGCGATGTCGCTCGTCTGCGACGATCTCAGCTCGACGATGGCCGAGCTGGCCTCGCGCGGCGCGACATTCACCGACGAACCGGTGGATCGCGGCTTCGGCCTCTGCGTGATGATGGCCGTGCCCAGCGCCGACGACATCATGCTCTACGAGCCGCGGCACACCACGGCATACGACCTCTGACGTCGCGGGCTCGGCCTCCGGCCGCGATGGCCCCGGCGCAGCCCCCGGTCAGCGCAGGCGCTTGGCGTACCAGACCTCGGCATACGGGTCGGCATTGAAGGCGGGAACCTCGCTGTAGCCGTGGCGCAGGTAGAGCGCCCGCGCCTCGGTGAGGTCCAGGCGCGTGTCCAGGCGGATCGAGGTCGCGCCGAGCTCTCGCCCGGCCTGCTCCGCGGCCGCGAGCAGTGCCGGCGCCACACCCGTGCCTCGCGCCTCCGGACGGACGAACATCCGTTTGAGCTCCACGGCCGATCCGCGCGGGGCGAGGCGCGCGGCGAGGCGCACGCCGGCGCACCCGAGCAGCCGACCCGTCGGCCGACGGCCAGCGGGCCCAGCGCCGATCGACCGAGCCACGACGAAGGCGCCCGTCGGCGGCGCGAGGTCGTCGCTGGGCATCTCGGCGAGGCTCTGCTCGATCTCCTCGAGCGTCGAGCGGCGTCCCTCGTGCAGCAGGAACCACCGGTCGCTCACGTCGACGAGGTACTCCCGCAGCAGGGCTTGCGACTCACCCGAGCCCACATCGGAACGCTCGACCCGCCACGCCACGGTCAACCTCCCGAGGCTCGTGGTCATCGCGCGGACGGTGGCCTGAGCGCCACGCGAGAGGCCGTCACGCGACGACCCCGAAGGTGGCCCGTGACGCCAGCGCCTCCCGCAGCTCGGCATCCGCGTCGACGAGCGAGCGGTGCACCGCAGGCGTCAGGTCGTCGCGGGCGATGGTCTCGGCGCTCTGCCGCGCGGTCTCCTCGGTGAACACCTTCGGGAAAGCCACCAGCACGACGCGTGACAGGGCGTCCTCACCCACCCAGCCCGACATGGCCGGCACGTCGCTGAAGTAGCGCGGGACGTAGTCGGCCACGAGGGCGTCGTCGGGGGCCATCCAGAAGCCGCGGCCGAGGTGCACCATCTCGTAGTTGGACCGGCCGGAGCGGCTGGTCAGCTCGGTCCAGGCCCATGCCTTGGCACTGGGGTCGGGCAGGCTCGCCCGGCACATCAGGGCGTTGAGCCCGCCCTGCAGGGTGTCGTCCTTGGCCCGGAAACCGTCGATCCTGGCCGTGTCGATGAGCCCGCGCGTCGCGAGGTTGCGGACCACGATCCACCGGAAGTCACCGTCGTCCTCGAGCCCGACGGGCAGGCCCTCACCATCGGCCCACGCTCGCAGCAGCGCCTCGTCGTCACTCGCACCGGCCACGAGCCGCGCCGCGGCGAGAGACTCGGTGCTGCCCGGCGTCGCGCGGCCGAGCAGCCCGGTCGCCGCAGATGCGAGCCGCGCCTGGGCCGCCGCCTGGGCCGCACGCGGGACGAAGAACGGCACGATCCGGTGCTCTGCGTATGCCGCGACGCGGGTGAGCATCGACGAGTTCGTCTCGTGCGGCCAGGCGGCGTCGAAGACGTCGAGGAAGGCATCAGGCGACACCGTCGCACCGTGGACGCCGTCGATGAGGGCCGACCACACCACCGCACGGGCCTGCACGTCCGGCACGAGCGGGAGCTGCGCGGGCAGGGCCGCGACGGTCTGGTCCGACAGCCGCACCCGGGCCCAGGTCAGGTCGCCGGCGTTCGGCACGAGGACCGCGGGCTCCGGCGTGCCCTCCAGGGCCGCGAGGCGCGTCTGCGCCTGCGTGATCGTCGTGGCGACGCGCCCGACCTCCTGCCCGTCCGTCCAGCCGACCACGTCCAGGGCGTGCGGGCGGTCGGCCGGGCGGTCGGTGGGGGTCTCGCGGAACAACACCGCCGAGTCGACGACGCCGTCCTGCTCGGTCACGTCGACGGAGATCGTGTCCCGGTCGGCGCTGAGCAGCCAGGCGCGCGCCCACAGGTCGAGGTTCTTGCCGCTCGCGTGCTCGATCGCCGACATGAAGTCGGCGAGGGTGCCGTTGGAGTAGGCGTGGTCGGCGAGGTACGTGCGGACACCTGCGATGAACTCGTCGTCCCCGACATAGGCGATGAGCTGGCGCAGCGTCGCGGCTCCCTTGGCGTACGAGATGCCGTCGAAGTTCTGCAGGGCGCTCTGCGCGTCGAGAGCCTGCACACCGGCGACCGGATGAGTCGACGGTGACCGCTCTGCGCCGTAGCCCCACACCTTGCGCACGATGGAGGAGTCGACCCAGGCGTCGGTGTACTCGGTCGCATCGACGAGGCAGCGATGCGACATGTACTCGGCGAACGACTCGTTGAGCCACAGGTCGTCCCACCAGCGCATCGTGACGATGTCACCGAACCACATGTGCGACATCTCGTGGCTGATCGTGTTGGCCCGCCCGAGCAGCTCGTCGCGGGTCGCCGCGCCGCGGAAGAGGTACTGGTCGCGGAGGGTCACGCAGCCGGGGTTCTCCATCGCGCCGGCGTTGAACTCGGGCACGAACACCTGGTGGTACTCCCCGAAGGGGTAACGGATCCCGAACAGACCGTGGAAGTAGTCGAACGACCGGCGGGTGATGTCGAACAGCTCGGTGGCGTGGCGCTCGAGCGGCTCCTCGAGCGAGGCTCGGGCGTGGATCCCGAGCGGTATGCCGTCGTGCTCGTCGCGCACGGACACGTACGGCCCGGCGCACACGGTCACGAAGTACGTGGCAAGCGGCCTGGTGGTCGCCAGCGTCCAGGCGCCCGGCGCGGTCTGGATCGCCGCGCCGTTGCCGATGACGACCCAGTCCGCCGGCGCCCGCACCGTGACGTCGTAGGGCGCCTTGAGGTCAGGCTGGTCGAAGCAGGCGAAGACGGTCGGCGCGGCGTCGAGGAACAGGTGGCCGTAGACGTAGTCCCGCCCGTCGGCGGGGTCGGTCGCGCGGTGCAGGCCCTGGCCGTCCTGGCTGTAGGCCATGGTCGAGGCCACCACGAGCTCGTTGTCGGCGCTCAGGCCGGGCAGGGCGAGCCGGCCGTCGACGACGCTCGCCGGGTCGAGGGCCTCACCGTTGAGCACGACCGACTGGACCGCGGTCGCCCTGAGGTCCGCCCACGAGCCGGCGCCGGGGGTGGCGCAGGCGAACCGCACCCTCGAGACCGAGCCGAAGACCTCCGCGCCCTGGTCGAGGTCGAGCTCGACGGCATACGAGGACACAGACAACAGCGAGGATCGCTCGCTGGCTTCGGCAAGGGTGAGACTGCGCATGCAGGCGAGCCTGCCAGATCGGCGGGCGCGGCGTCGCCGTCCTCCCCAGAGTCCCTGGCCGCGGCAGGCAGGTCAGTAGTGGACCGGGCCTCCGGCCATGCTCTCCAGGCGGGCGATGCGCTGGTCCATCGGCGGGTGCGTCGACAGGAACCGCGTCACGTCCTTGGCCCGGAACGGGTTGGCGATCATCATGTGGCTCGCGTTGACGATGTCCTGCTGGGGCGGGAGCGGGGCCCGCGCGACGCCCGACTCGAGCTTGCGCAGGGCAGACGCCAGGGCCAGGGGGTCGCCGGTGAGGCGTGCGCCGTCCTCGTCGGCGTCGTACTCGCGGGTGCGGCTGATCGCGAGCTGGATCATCATCGCGGCCATCGGTGCGAGGAAGCTCATGGCCAGCAGGGCGATCGGGTTGGGGCGGTCGTCGTCTGACCCGCCGCCGCCGAACATGCTGGTGAACATCAGCATCTGGCCGATGGAGGTGATGACACCGGCGATGGCGGCGGCCACCGAGCTGGTGAGGATGTCACGGTTGTAGACGTGCATCAGCTCGTGGCCGAGCACGCCGCGCAGCTCCCGCTCGTCGAGCAGCTGCAGGATGCCCTCGGTGCAGCAGACCGCGGCGTTCTTCGGGTTGCGGCCGGTGGCGAAGGCGTTGGGCGCCTGCGTGGGCGAGATGTAGAGGCGCGGCATGGGCTTGCCGGCGGCCGTCGAGAGCTCGCGGACGATGCGGTACATCACCGGGGCCTGCGCCTCGGAGACCGGGTAGGCGTGCATGGCGCGGATCGCGAGCTTGTCGCTGTTCCAGTAGCCGTAGGCCGTCGTCGCCACGCCGATGAGTGCGAACAGCCAGATGTACCTGCCGTTCCCGATGAGCGCACCGAGCCCGAGCAGGAGGGCCCAGATGCCGCCGAAGAGGGCAGCGGTCTTGAGCCCGTTGAAGTGGTTGTGCATGCCGGGAGAACGCACAGCCCGGACCCAGCGTTCCCCCGCGGCCAGCGGTCCCTCGCGCGCCGGCGGCGAACGTGATGCGTTGCACAGTTCGTGGATTGGTCAACTACTACGGGTAGTAGTAGTTTCGTCTTTGTCAGGGAAACAAGGACCGGGGCAAGAATCCCGGGATCATCAGGGAGACAAAGACATGCGTAAGACCGTCGACAAGCTCATCTCGTGGACCGGCATCATCATGGCCGCCATCCTCCTCGTTGCGGGAGGTTTGATGACCTACGCGAGCAACTTCATCGACAACCAGGTTTCGGAGCAGCTGACCCAGCAGGACATCACGATGCCCGCTGCCGCCGCCCTGCAGACCCAGGAGCAGAAGGACGCCCTCCTTCAGTACGCCGGCCAGAAGATGACCACTGGCGACCAGGCCAAGGCCTTCGCGGACCACTACATCCTCGTGCACATGAACGCCGCGTCGAACAACCGGACGTACGAAGAGGTCTCGGGTGAGTACCTGACGATGTCCAAGGACGCGAACGCTGACCAGGCCAAGGTCCAGGAGCTCGGCCAGCTGCGCCAGACGCTGTTCATGGGCAACACGCTGCGCGGCCTCCTCCTCAACGCGTACGCGTTCGGCACCATGGGCACCGTCGCCGGTATCGCCGCGGTCGTCGCCTACGTCGGCGCAGGCATCCTGTTCGTCCTCGGCTTCCTCGGCCTGCGGCACTCGAAGAACGCGACCGACGTGGTCGCCCCGGCCGCCACGTCCGAGCCGGTGCCCGCCCGCAGCTGACGCCCTACCCCCAGCGCGCCCCGTCGTCCTCCCGGACCGGCGGGGCGCCCCGCTGTCCCGGCAACACACCGAGCACCTGCACACATCGACGGTAATAACCGCAGGAGTTTGCGGGTGCTCGGTGTGTTGCTGCGGTGTCTCAGGGCGAGTCGCGGCGGTGGCGGCGAGGGTGAAAGGAGACCTGGACCTGCGTCAGGACCTCAGCCGAGGAGCTGGAGGATGAGGTCCGGCTGGACGCAGACCGCGACGAGCACCGCCGCCGACAGCGCAAGACCGAAGATCATCACCGCGCGTCGTCCGCCACGGACCTGCGCGGGCCGGCGATCGGCGCCCGACTCGGTCATGACCGGACGGACCCAGCGCAGGTAGACGGCGACACCCAGCACCGCGTTCGCGGCGGCGACGGCGGCCAGCCACACCCAGCCCTCGGCGACGACGGGACGCAGCGCGGCGATCTTGCCGACGAGGCCGAAGATGCCCGGCGGCAGACCCGCGAGCGAGGTGAGCGCGAGCACGAGAGCGCCGGCGCGCCAGGGGCTGCGTCTCCAGAGCCCTTCGTATGCCGTGAGGCTGCGGCCGTCGGCAGGGCGGTCGTTCAGCGTGACGGCCACGACTGCGAAGGCCACGAGCGTGGCCACGACGTAGGTCAGCAGGTACGTGGCGCTCGCGTTGACCCCGAGCGCCGAGATCGACACGAGGGGCATGACGACCCAGCCGGCCTGGGACACGGTCGACCACGCCAGCAGGCGCACGACGTCGTCCTGGCGCAGCGCCATGATGTTCCCGAGCGTCATCGACAGGACCGCCAGCAGGGCGATGGCCACGAGGGCAGGGGTGCCGAGCGCCGACACGGCGCGCAGGACCACGAGCAGAGCGGCGAGGGCCGCGATCTTGGAGACGGTCGCGAGGAAGGTGGCCACGGGAGTCGACGCACCGGCATACGCGGTCGGGGTCCACGCATGGAACGGCACGAGCGACAGCTTGAAGCCGACACCCGCGAGGAACAGGACGGTGGCGAGCGAGACGACGGCCGCGGAGACCGAGGAGTATGCGACGCCGCCGCCGGCGCCACCGGAGGACAGCACGGCGTCGGGGGTGAGGAATGGGCTCCCGGTCGCCGCGAACCACAGGGCGACCGCGAGGACGAGCAGCGAGAAGGACACGAGCGACGTCACGAGCAGCTGAGTTGCACCGGCGACCGCGCTCCGGCGGCCCGACAGCGCGACGAGGGCGATGACGGGCAGGGTCGCGAGCTCGAGAGCGATGAGCCAGGTGCCGACGTCGCGGCTGGCCGCCACCACGATCGTGCCTGCCAGCGCGGTGAGCAGCAGCACGACCTCGACCGGCTCGCTGGTGCTGTCTGCCGGCCGCCGCCCGAGCACCCGGGGCCAGGCGAGGGTGACACAGACGAACGCGGCGGCGGCAGCCGCCAGCTGAAGGGTGCTGCCCAGCGCGTCAGCCTGCCAGAAGCAGGTCTGGGGAAGTCCCTCCACCGCGGGCGGCGCGCCCGCCGGCTGGGCAGCGGCGGCCTGCGTGAGGCACAGCGTCTCGCGGATGCCGCCTCCGCCAGGCGCAAGACCCGGCACGGTGGCCGCCGCGGCTCCGAGCGATGCGATGCCCGCTACGACCCACGGCGCACGACGCAGACGCGGCGCGACAAGGTCGACGACGAGCACCAGGACCATGCCGGCGATGGGGATGAGGGCCGGCGCCAGGACGACGACATCGAGGGTCAGGTTGCTCACGGCGCCCCCAGGCCCGAGATCAGCTCGGCTGCCGCCGCGTTGGAGACACCGAGCAGCAGCTGGGGCAGCACCCCGAAGACGACCATCGCGACGACGAGCGAGACGACGACGACCCAGCGGGCGCCGCGCGAGTCACGCACCGGCTCCGCCGCGGCCCCGGTCGCGTTCTCACTGCCCTCCCCTGCCCACACGATGCGCGCGACGCGCAGGGCGTATGCCGCCGCGAGCGCGAGCCCGACCGCGCCGACCACCACGCAGGCTCGCATCAGCATGGCGGGGCGGTCCGGTGCCGGGGACCACGCGGCATACAGGGCGAGGAACTCGCCCCAGAAGCTGATCAGGCCCGGCAGCCCGAGGGCCGCGGCGAGACCGAACACGAGCGCCGCGCCGAACCGGGGTGCCTTGTCGCGCAGGGCAGCCCGGGCGACGCGCAGGTCGGATGACCCCCACTGCTCCTTGAGGTCGCCCACGACGAAGAACAGCAGCGCCGCGACGACCCCGTGGGCGATGTTGCCGAAGAGTGCGGCCTGCAGGCCGGTGTCACTGCCCGAGGCGATGGCGAGCGCGACGAAGCCCATGTGCGCGACCGAGCTGTAGGCGATGAGGCGCTTGAGGTCGCGCTCGACGAGACACGCCAGACCTCCCCAGATCACGCCGATCACCCCGACGATGGCCAGCAGCGGGCTGATGGCGGCGACGCCCTGCGGGACGGTGCCGACGGCGAGCCGCACGATGCCGTACGTCCCCATCTTGAGCAGGACCGCCGCCAGCAGCACCGAGCCTGCGGTCGGAGCGATGGTGTGCGCCGGTGGGAGCCACGTGTGCACCGGCCACAGCGGCACCTTGATGCCGAGGCCGACCAGCAGCGTCGCGGCGATCGCGATCTCGAGGGGCCGCGACAGCCCCTCGCCGTGCATCCGGGCCAGCGCCACGAGGTCCGACGTCCCCTGGTGGAAGACGAGGAAGAGGATCCCGACGAGCATCAGCGTGGAGCCGAGGACGGTGAACAGCACGAAGCGCCCGGCGGCATCGGCTTTGGTCTCGTCGGGCACGTGGTCGTCGCCGAACCGTCGGATCAGCACCCACATCGGCACGAGCACGACCTCGAACGCGACGAAGAACAGCACGGCGTCGCGGGCCAGGAACGTCGCGAGCGCCCCCGTCTCGACGACCAGGATGCAGCCGAGGAACGTCGACGCAGTGCCACCCTTGGGGATCGGCCCCGCGAGCGCGTGCGCGACCACGGCGACCGCGAGGAGGGCGGTAAGCAGCACGAGAGCGGCCGAGATGCCGTCGACCCCGAAGTGCCACCGGATGCCGAGTGCGCGGATCCAGGGCACGTCGACCTCGGCGCTCGTCGCGACCACGACGACCGCGAGCGCGGCGGTGACCAGCGTGGCCCCCAGCGCGATGTAACGCTCGATGCGGGTGTCGCCGGGGATCGCGATCAGCGCGATGGCGGCGAGCAGCGGGACGAGCAGCATCACGGTCAGCGCCACGCGGCCACCCCCAGGACAGCGACGACGACGACACCGGTGAGCAGGGCCACGAGCGACAGCGACGGGACCGCGCGATGGCTGCGCTGCCCGGCGCGCCCCGCGGCCCGCGTGACCGCTGCGGCCGCGCGCGGGTAGGCGTCGACGACGTCCCGGTCGAGCACGACCACCAGGCGAGCCACCGCGGTCACCGCGCGCCCCACCGCGACGTATGCCGTGTCGACGCCGAAGCCACGGACAGCGGCGTCACGCACCCGGACCGGGACCGGCTCCACCGCGTCTCGGCGGCCGCGGTGGCTGACGGTCCAGACGGCATACGCGGCTCCGACGATGAGCAGGACCGACAGCAGCGCGCTGAGCAGCCCGATGTGGATGCCGCCGCGCAGGCCGGTGAGGAACAGGGTGCCGACCACGCACAGCGCCGCGAGGGCGGCGACGACGATGGCCGCCGGCAGGGTGATCGGCGTGTGGCCGTGCTCGCGGACCCGCTCGACCTCGGCGTCGTCGGCGGAGACGAGGACAGCGGTCGGCTCGACCTCGGGCGGGACCTCGTTCGCGAGACCGTCGGCGGCGCCGGCGTCGAGCGTGTTGGCGTCGTCGGCAGCGGCGACCGGGGCGCCGACCGGGGTGTCGAGCAGCAGCCAGGCACGGGTGCAGTAGGCCGCGGTGAGCACCACCGTGACGAACAGGGCGACGACCACGATCCACGCCCGGAGCCCGCCGTCATGGGACACGCCCTCGAGGGCGGCGTCGATGACGGTGTCCTTGGTGAAGAAGCCGATGAGCGGCGGCACTCCGGCGAGCGAGGCGAGGCCGATCGCGATCGACCAGCGCAGGTTGCGGGCCGGGTGCAGGCGCCCCCGCATCGCGGACAGCGCCGTGGCTCCGACGAGCACGGACAGCCAGCCGGCAGCGAGGAAGAGCAGGGCCTTGAAGAACGCGTGACCGATGAGGTGTGACACGGCCGGCACCGGACCGACGTCCGCGGGAGCGGCGGCGAGCGCGCTGAGCATGATCGCGATCTGGCTGAGCGTCGAGTACGCGAGCATGCGCTTGAGGTCCGTCTGCGCGAACGCGAGCAGGGCGGCATACACCATCGTCACGGCCGCGAGGATCGCGAGCAGCATCCGCACCCCGTCGTGAGCGGCGTAGAGAAGGAAGAGGCGCGCGATGACGTAGGTGCCCGCGGCGACCATCGTCGCGGCGTGGATGAGCGCGGATGCGGGCGTCGGGCCTTCCATCGCGTCGGGCAGCCAGTCGTGGAAGGGGAAGAGACCCGACTTGCCGGCCACACCGATCACGACACCGACGAGCCCGATGACCAGCGCTGTCTCGTGGCCGGAGGCCGTGAGCACGTCGATGAGGTTGGTCGTGCCGGCGCGCACCGCGAGCGCCACGAGCCCGACGACCATGCCGATATCGGCCACCCGGGTCACGATGAAGGCCTTGTATGCCGCCCGCCTGGCTTCTGGGCGCTCGCTGTCGTGACCGATGAGCAGCCACGAGCACCAGCCCATGATCTCCCAGCCGACGAGGGTCAGCACCAGGTCGGCCGACTGGACGACGAGCAGCATCCCCGCGGCGAAGAGCGACACGGTGGCGGCGAACCGGCCGAAGCGAGCATCGTCACGCAGATACCACGCGGTGAACACCTGGATGCCGAGGACGACCAGGGCGACGACGAACGCGACGAGGCCGGACTGGCGGTCCGAGAGCAGGTGGAGCGGCACCTTCAGGCCGCCGACCGGCAGCGCACCGATGGTCTCGATGTCGGCCGCCCGCACGGGCGCGATCCACTGCGCGAGGGCCATGACGGTCACGACCGCAGACGTCGCGATGGCGACCATCCCGGCGGCGGGACGCCACCGGTGCAGGAGCAGCCCGGCCAGGCCCGCGAGCGCCGGCAGGACGATGATGAGACGGACGACCCAGCTCACGGCGCCACCTCCCCCGCCGTCGCGGGAGCGCGCTCGCCGGACGGGTCGGGCTGGGTCGCAGCCCCCGGGCTGGCCGGCTCGGGGTCGGGCTCGGGGTCGTCGGTGAGGTCCGGAACGGCCGTGAGGTCGATGTGGCCGGCGGTGCGGAACATCACGAGGATGATCGCGAGCGCCACCGTGACCTCGGCCGCGGCGATCGTGATGACGAAGAGCGTGAGCACCGGGCCCGCCGTGAGCGGGGAGCCGGGCCTCGAGCCGGCGGTGACGAGCAGGAGGTTCGCGGCGTTGAGGATCAGCTCGACGCCGACGAGCACGAGGACGGCGTTGCGGCGTGCGACTACCCCGAAGACGCCGATGCCGGCGAGCAGGGCGGCCAGGGCGGCGGGCAGCTGGAGGTGGATCATCGCGCATCCGCCGATCCGGAGGCGCCACCGCTGCCGGCAGCCGGGGAGCGTCCGGCGTCCGCCGGGGAGCTGGCGAGGCCGCGGCGCGCCGGGGCCGCCTCCCGGTGCAGGACGAGGCGCGACACCGCGAACGCGCCGACGAGCGCGACCACGAGCAGCACCGAGAGCAGCTCGAACGGCCATACCCACGTGCCGAAGATCGCCTGGGCGATCTGGGGTGTGGCCGAGGGCCGCGTGTCGAGGTCGACCACCGCTCCGGAGAAGAGCGGCAGCAGCACCGCCGCGAGCAGTGCCGTCGCGGCGGCACCGAGGAGGGCGCCCACGAGACGCTGCCAGAGCGGCGTGTCGATCTGCCGGTGCGGACCGATCGGCGCGCGGGTCAGCATCAGCGCGAAGAGCACGAGCACGACGATGGCCCCGACATAGACGAGCAGCTGCACGAGCCCGACGAGCTCCTGGCCCAGCACGAGATAGCACCCGGCCAGCGCCCCGAGCGACACGAGCAGCCACAGCGCCGAGTGGACGACGTGCTTGGTCGTCACGGCGAGCAGGCCGGAGAGCGCGGTGACCGCCCCGACGGCGACGAAGACGATGTCTCGGGTCGTCACTCGCCGCCCTCCTCGTCGGTGGACACCGTGGGCATCACCTGGGTCGAGTCGCCTTGTGCTGCAGCCGCATCCGCGGCATCGGCCGCGGGCATCCGTTGGGTCGGAGCGACCTCCGCCGGACCATCGCCGGGCAGGTCCTCGACATTGCGCGTGTAGCCGTTGGGACGGGTGCGCGCCGGACGCGGTATGCCGTCGGCGTCCGTCATGCCCGGGCCGCGCGCCGGGCGGCCGGCCGCCGATGCCTCGGCGGGGTCGAGGCTGCCGGGGTCGAGCGCGGGCGGGGCCGGGACGGTCGCCATCCAGGCGCCCAGACGCTCCTTCTCGTGGAGCAGGTCGCGGATGTCCACCTCGGCGTACTCGAACTCCGGGCTCCAGTGGAGCGCGTCGAACGGGCAGGCCTCGATGCAGATGCCGCAGTACATGCACAGCGAGAAGTCGATAGCGAAGCGGTCGAGCACGTTGCGCTGGCGGGCGCGGCCACCGGGCGTCGTCGGGGGCAGCTCCTCCTTGTGGGAGTCGATGTAGATGCACCAGTCCGGGCACTCGCGCGCGCACAGCATGCACGACGTGCAGTTCTCCTCGGTGAGCGCGATGACCCCCCGGGAGCGCGGCGGCAGCTCTGGCGCGACGTCGGGGTACTCCACCGTGTGGCTGCGCCGGGTCATGGTCCGGGCGGTCTGGGCGAGCCCCTTGACCAGGCCCGGAAGGATGCCGTCACTCATCGCGGTCCACACCCCCTGCTCATCCCATCATCACCACGCCCGCCGCGGTGATCGCCAGCTGCAACAGCGCGATCGGCACCAGCCAGACCCAGGCAAGCCGCTGGAGCTGGTCCTCGCGCATCCGGGGCCACGACACCCGCATCCAGATGATGACCACCGCCACGAGGAAGCCCTTGAGCAGGGTCCAGACCCAGCCGAGCCAGCTCTCGAGCGGACCGGCCCAGGCGCCCAGCCAGAGGACGGCGAACAGCAGCGACATGACAACGATGCCGGCGTACTCGGCCAGCAGGAAGAAGGCGAAGCGCAGCCCGGTGTACTCGGTGAACGGGCCGAACACGATCTCGGAGTCGGCCAGCGGCATGTCGAACGGCGGACGCTGGAGCTCGGCCAGAGCACAGACGAGGAAGATGACACCACCCGGCAGCTGCCAGAGCATCCACCACGGCGTCCACGCCTCGGCGATGCCGATGAGCGACAGTGTGCCGGCGGCCAGGGCCACCGACGCGACCGCGAGGACCATCGGCAGCTCGTAGGAGACCAGCTGTGCGCCCGCCCGCATCGCGCCGAGCAGGGAGTATTTGTTCGCCGAGGCCCACCCGGCCATGAGCGTGCCGATGACGCCCACGCCGATCACCGCCAGCACGAGGACCACGCTCGCGTCGACCTTCGCGCCGACCACCGTCGGCGACAGAGGGATGACCGAGAGCGCCACGAGATACGGGATCAGGGCGACGAACGGCGCCACGCGGAACACCCAGCGGTCCGCACGGGCCGGGGTGACGTCCTCCTTCTGGACGAACTTCACCCCGTCGGCGACGAGCTGCGCCCACCCGTGGAAGCCACCGGCATACATCGGCCCGAGCCGCCCCTGCATGTGCGCCATCACCTTGTGCTCGGTCTGGCCCACGAGCAGCGGGAAGACGAGGAAGGCGACGAGGACGGCGAGCGCGCGCAGCACGACCTCGAGCCACGGGGCCAGGTTCAGGGTCATCGCGGACCCCACTCAGGACCGGGTACGCCTGGCGCCTGGACGCGGCGGCGCCCCGGCGCACGCGTCGACTCGTGACCTTCGCCAGGCTCCTTGGCGCCCGGCCACGGCTTGGACGCGCGGGCCGCGAGGACGAACGACTTGCGCAGAGGAGTGCCCTCGAAGCCATCGGGCAGAAGGAGCGGACGCATCCCGAGGCCGCTCCCGTCGTCGAACCCGTCGAACTCGATCCCGAACATCTCGTGGGTCTCCCGCTCGTGCCACGCCGCGCCACGGAAGATCGGCGTCAGCGACGGCACGGCCAGGCCCTCGGGCGCCCTGGTGCGCACCAGGACCGACGCCAGCGCGCCCGGCTCTCGCGGATCGAGCAGGTGGCACACGATGTCGAAGCCGGCGTCGGCCTCCCGGTCGGTCTCGTCGACGGCGGTGAGCCAGTCGAAGTACGTGTAGCCCTGCTCGCGAAGCTCGAGGACCGTGCTGGACCACTCTCCGAAGGGCACGTCGCGCACGACGGTGTCGATCACGGCGCCTCACCCTGGCCCCGCCCCGGGGGCTCGACGAGCGGGCGACGGACGTCACCTGCGCTGCCGACGCGCGAGCCGGCATACCGCCCCCGGATGCGCTGTGCGGACAGGCGCTCGCTCGCGATCTGCTCCTGGAGGCGGATGATGCCGTGCAGCAGCGCCTCGGGGCGCGGCGGGCAGCCCGGGACATAGACGTCGACGGGGACGACCTGGTCGACGCCCTTGGTCACCGAGTAGGAGTCCCAGTACGGGCCGCCAGAGTTGGAGCAGGCGCCGAAGGAGATGACGTACTTCGGCTCCGGCATCTGGTCGTACAGGCGGCGGATCGCCGGCGCCATCTTGTCCGTCACGGTGCCGGACACGACCATGAGGTCGGCCTGCCGCGGACCCGGGGCGAACGGGATGACGCCGAGGCGGATGAAGTCGTGTCGCCCCATCGAGGCGGCGATGAACTCGATCGCGCAGCATGCCAGCCCGAAGTTGAACACCCAGAGCGAGTAGCGACGGCCCCAGTTGAGCACGACCTTGATCGGCCGCGGTGCGTGCGCCCCAACGGCCCCGACCTTGACCGAGTCGAGCCCGTTGGACGGGCCGACGGTCGGCATCGGCAGGCTGACCGGCTGCGAGCCCATCACACCCACCTCAGCAGGCCGCGGCGTGCGGCGTGGGCGAGACCGAGCACGATGATGCCGATGAACACACCCATCTCAACGAGGCTGTCGCGGCCGAGGTTCGCGTCACGGATCACGTGCGCCCAGGGAAAGAGGTAGACGGCGTCGACGGCGAAGATCACGTAGAGGAACGAGAAGACGAAGTAGCGGACCTTCGTCTGGGCCCAGTCGACCCCGACCGGGTCGACACCGGACTCGTAGGTGGTCAGCTTGGCGGGCAACGGGGCGCGCGGGGCCAGCAGACGGCGCGCCAACATCGCGGCCGTCACGAGCAGCACGCCCGCGCCCAGCACGGCTGCGACGGCCACGTACCCGGACATGGCGGCCAGCCTAGTCAGATGCGAGCCCCGCCGGTGGGTCGGGGCATCAGCCTCTCACTGGGTGGCTGCGGCCGCCCGTGGCCGTGCCGCAGCCGAACCTTGATGTCCATGTGATGGCAACCTCCCCAAAGTTGAATTGAGCACGAACTAGAGTGGGAATTGCCCGCCGCATACGGCCCCGGGCAGTGAATCGTATGGAAGTTCGAGGACGTCGCAGAGCATGAGCACCAAACTGGTCCAAAAGCTCGATCGCGTAGTCATCCGATTCGCCGGGGACTCCGGCGACGGCATGCAGCTGACCGGAGACCGCTTCACATCCCAGACAGCGCTGCTCGGCAACGACTTGTCGACGCTGCCGAACTTCCCGGCGGAGATTCGAGCGCCTCAGGGCACGCTGCCCGGTGTCTCGAGCTTCCAGCTGCACTTCGCCGACCACAACGTCCTCACACCGGGCGACGCCCCCGATGTGCTCGTGGCGATGAACCCGGCGGCGCTCAAGGCCAACATCGGCGACCTGCCCCGCGGCGCGACGATCATCGTCAACACCGACGAGTTCACCAAGCGCAACCTCTCCAAGGTCGGGTACGCCGAGAGCCCGCTCGAGGACGGCTCGCTCGAGTCGTGGCACGTCCATCCCGTCGGGCTGACCTCGATCACGGTCGAGGCACTCGCGTCGTTCGCGGTGCTGACGCGCAAGGAGAAGGAGCGCGCGAAGAACATGTTCGCGCTCGGGCTCCTGTCCTGGCTGTACACCCGCCCGATGGAGGGCACGGAGGCGTTCCTCAAGGCCAAGTTCGCCGAGAAGCCCGACATCCTCGAGGCCAACCTCGCCGCCCTGCGCGCCGGCTACCACTACGGCGAGACGACCGAGGACTTCGCGGTGTCCTACGAGGTGGCGCCGGCCGTGATGGAGCCGGGGACCTACCGCAACGTCACCGGCAACGTCGCGCTCTCCCTGGGCCTGG
Source organism: Monashia sp. NPDC004114 (assembly GCF_053603855.1). Classification (NCBI taxonomy): domain Bacteria; kingdom Bacillati; phylum Actinomycetota; class Actinomycetes; order Micrococcales; family Intrasporangiaceae; genus Intrasporangium; species Monashia sp. NPDC004114. Next base: position 49,185 of record NZ_JBSGGK010000015.1, read on the forward strand.
TCGCCGCGGCCCACCGCGCCGGTCTGCCGCTGTTCCTCGGGTCGTACCCGATCACCCCGGCGTCCGACATCCTGCACACGCTCGCCGGGCTCAAGCGCTACGGCGTCGCGACGATGCAGGCCGAGGACGAGATCGCCGGCGTCGGGGCAGCCCTCGGGGCGAGCTTCGGCGGCGCGCTCGGCGTGACCACGACCTCCGGGCCGGGTCTCGCGCTCAAGGCGGAGACGATCGGGCTGGCCGTGTCCCTCGAGCTTCCGCTCATCGTGTGCGACATCCAGCGCGGCGGTCCCTCGACCGGCCTGCCGACCAAGACCGAGCAGGCCGACCTGCTCCAGGCTCTCTTCGGCCGCAACGGCGAGTCGCCGGTGGCCGTCGTGGCCCCCTCGACGCCCGCGGACTGCTTCGACATCGCCATCGAGGCCGTGCGCATCGCGACGACGTACCGCACGCCGGTCATCGTCCTGTCCGACGGCTACCTCGCGAACGGGTCCGAGCCCTGGCGCCTGCCGCAGACCGCCGAGCTGCCCGACCTGCGCGTCGAGTTCGCCACCGAGCCGAACGCCGTGGACGAGGCCGGTCAGCCGGTCTTCCACCCGTACCTTCGCGACCCCGAGACGCTCGCCCGCCCGTGGGCGATCCCGGGCACGCCTGGCCTCGAGCACCGCGTGGGTGGCATCGAGAAGGCCGACGTCACCGGCAACATCTCGTACGAACCCGACAACCACGACCACATGACCCGCCTGCGCCGGGCGAAGATCGACGGCATCGCCGACACGATCGCCCCGCTCGAGGTCGAGGACCCGACCGGCGACGCCGAGGTGCTCGTCCTGGGCTGGGGGTCGACCTACGGCCCCATCGCCGCCGCGGTCCGCCTCGCACGCAACACCGGCACGCGCGTGGCCCAGGCCCACCTGCGCCACCTCAACCCGTTCCCGGCCAACACCGGCGAGGTGCTGCGGCGCTACCAGCGGGTCATCGTGCCCGAGATGAACCTCGGCCAGCTCGCGCTGCTGCTGCGGGCCAAGTACCTCGTCGACGTCGAGTCGCACACAGCCGTGCGCGGGCTGCCGTTCCCCGCGACCGAGCTCGCCGACGTCATCACCGCGGCGGTCGCCGCCGTGTCGGGCGGCGCACGTGTGAAGGAGACCGCGAAGTGACCACCGACCTGGGTATGCCGCTCGGCTCGCCGGGTGCCTCGGGCACCTTCGGCGTCCCCCGACTCGATGACGGACAGGCGCTGACGAAGAAGGACTTCACCTCGGACCAGGAGGTCCGCTGGTGCCCCGGCTGCGGCGACTACGCCATCCTCGCCGCGGTGCAGGGCTTCCTGCCCGAGCTGGGCCTGCGACGCGAGAACATCGTCTTCGTCTCCGGCATCGGCTGCTCGTCCCGCTTCCCGTACTACCTCGACACGTACGGCATGCACTCGATCCACGGCCGCGCGCCGGCCATCGCGACCGGCCTGGCCGCCACGCGCGCCGACCTGTCGGTGTGGGTCGTCACCGGCGACGGCGACGCGCTGTCGATCGGCGGCAACCACCTCATCCACGCGCTGAGGCGCAACGTCAACCTCAAGATCCTGCTGTTCAACAACGAGATCTACGGCCTGACCAAGGGGCAGTACTCCCCCACATCGCGCCTCGGGCAGGTGACCAAGTCCACCCCGCTCGGCTCGCTCGACACGCCGTTCAACCCCGTGTCGCTCGCGCTCGGCGCCGAGGCGAGCTTCGTCGCGCGCACGATGGACTCCGACCGTGCCCACCTGACCTCGGTGCTGCGGGCCGCGGCCGAGCACCGCGGGTCGGCGTTCGTCGAGATCTACCAGAACTGCCCGATCTTCAACGACGGCGTCTTCGACCTGCTCAAGGACCGCACCGAGGCCTCCGCCCGCATCCTGCACCTGGCCGACGGCCAGCAGGTCGCGGCCGGAGACAACGTCGTGGTCCGGGACGACCAGGGCGTCATGACGGTCGTGCCACGGGCCGAGGCCGAGCCGGCGCGGATCGTCGTGCACGACTCCGGAGCCGCGAACCCCGCGGCGGCGTTCGCCCTGTCGCGGCTCGACTCTGCCGACCTGGCCCACGTGCCGATGGGCATCTTCCGCAACGTGTCCCGCCCGACCTACGACGACGCGCTGCGCGACCAGATCACCTCGGCCCGCACGGCCGACACGATCACCGACGCCGACATCGACGCCCTGCTCGCCGGGCGTGACACGTGGACCGTCGGGGCCGCGCGCGGAGCGTGACCTCGCCACACGGCGGCGGCGCCCGCCCGGAGTTCGCTGCTGCACGCCCCGACCTCGGCCCCTCCTCAGGGCCCGGATCTCGGTCGAGTGAGCGCTCGGCCTCAGGCGTCACACCGGCCCCACACGGGGAGGTCGGCAAGGGCACACTCCTGGCCTTCACGGCATACGGGCTCTGGGGGCTGTTCCCGCTCTACTTCGACGCGCTCAAGCCGGCGGGCGCCTGGGAGATCCTGGCCCACCGGATCCTGTGGACCCTGCTGCTGTGCGTGGTCGTCCTGCTCGTCATGCGCGACGGGTCCTGGGTCCGGCCGCTGCTGGGGCGGCCCCGACTGGTCGGCGGGCTGGCGATCGCCGCCGTGCTCATCGCCGGCAACTGGGTGCTCTACGTCGGCGCCGTCACCGCGGGGCACGCGAGCGAGGCCGCACTCGGCTACTTCCTCAACCCGCTCGTCACCGTCGCGCTCGGCGTCCTCGTGCTGGGCGAGCGGCTGCGCCTGCTCCAGTGGGTGGCCGTGGGCATCGGAGTGCTGGCGGCGGCATATCTCGCCGTCGCGGGGGGCTCGGTCCCCTGGGTGGCGCTGGCGCTCGCCATGACCTTCGCGCTCTACAGCCTGACCAAGAAGAAGATCGGGGCGAGCCTCGCGGCGCTGCACGGACTGACCGTCGAGACCCTGCTGCTCGCGCCCATCGCCGCCCTGCTGCTCGTCGTGATCGGCGCTCAGGGCGGGCTGGAGTTCGGCAAGCACGGCGCGTGGCACACCACGCTCCTGGTGATGTCCGGCGTCGTCACCGCGCTGCCGCTGCTGTGCTTCGCCGCGGCCGCCCGCCGCATCCCGCTCGTGTCGATCGGCCTGATCCAGTTCATCACGCCGGTGCTGCAGCTGCTCTGCGCGGTGCTTCTCCTCGGCGAGCACATGCCCGTCCAGCGCTGGGTCGGCTTCGGGATCGTCTGGGTGGCCCTGGTCGTCCTGTCCGTCGACTCGCTCCTCAGCCTGCACGCCGCTCGCCGTCGGGTCGTCCCCGCCGACGACTGCCCCCGCTGAGGCTGCCGGGGTCGCCGGCTCGCGAGGCCCCACCCCCTCAACCGTCGAGTGGCCTCCCCGTCACACCCGCCACCGCCCCCTCAACCGTCGAGTGGCCTCCCCGTAACAGCCGTCGCTGTTACCGCGAGGCCACTCGAGTGGGCGAGGCGGTCTGACCTCCATGACAGACTGCGTTGGTGACCGCGATCGCCATGCGCTCCCGCACCGGACGTTTCGTGATCGCCGCCGCGGTGCTCGGCTCCGGGATGGCGATGCTCGACGGCACCGTCGTCAACGTCGCCCTCGTGCGCCTCGGCGAGGACCTCCACGCCGGCATGTCCGACCTGCAGTGGATCACCAACGGGTATCTGCTCGCCCTCGCCTCGCTCATCCTGCTGGGCGGTTCGCTCGGTGACCGCTACGGCCGACGCCGGATCTTCGTCATCGGCGTCATCTGGTTCACGGCGGCCTCGGCGGCGTGCGGCCTCGCACAGTCGTCAGGTCAGCTCATCGTGGCGCGCGTGCTCCAGGGGATCGGCGGGGCGCTGCTGACGCCGGGCAGCCTCGCGATGATCCAGTCGACCTTCCGCCCCGAGGACCGCGGCAGGGCCATCGGCGCCTGGTCGGGCCTCGGCGGCGTCGCCTCGGCCATCGGCCCGTTCCTCGGCGGCTGGCTCGTGCAGTACGCCAGCTGGCGATGGGCGTTCCTGCTCAACGTCCCCGTCGGGGCCGCCACGGTGTGGATCGCGCAGGCGACCGTGCCCGAGACGAAGGACGAATCGGCCGCGCCGGGCTTCGACGTCATCGGCGCCGTGCTCGCCTCGCTCGCCCTCGGGGTCACGACGTTCGCACTGATCCAGTCCGAGGCCCTTGGCGCCGCGATGACCGTCGTCGTCGCTGTCGTCGGGGTCGCGCTCGCCGTGGCCTTCGTGCTCGTCGAGCGCTCGAGCCGGCACCCCATGGTGCCGCCGTCGCTGTTCACGTCGCGTCAGTTCAGCGCGGCGAACGGCATGACCCTGCTGGTGTATGCCGCTCTCGGCGCGGTGTTCTTCTTCCTCACTCTCCAGCTGCAGATCGTGCTCGGCTACGGGCCGCTGCAGGCGGGCATCGCCTCCCTGCCGGTCACCATCCTCATGCTCTTCCTCGCAGCCAAGGGTGGGGAGCTCGGGGCCCGGATCGGGCCCCGCATCCCGATGACGGTCGGCCCGATCGTGTGCGCGGTCGGCGTCGCGCTGCTCGCGACCGTCCAGGCGGGCTCGTCCTACTGGACCGGCGTGCTCCCCGGCATCACGATCTTCGGCCTCGGGCTCTGCCTGCTCGTCGCACCGCTCACCGCCACCGTGCTCGGCGCCGCTCCCGACCGGTATGCCGGTGTGGCCAGTGGGGTCAACAACGCCGTCGCGCGTGCCGGCTCGCTGCTGGCCGTGGCCGCACTCCCCGCCGTCGTGGGGCTGGCCGGCACGGACTACACGCACCCACCGGCGTTCTCGGCGGCATACCGGACGGCGATGATGATCTGCACGGGGATGCTCGTGGCAGGCGGCGTCATCTCCTGGCTGCTCATCCGCAACCCGCGGGCCGAGCTGATCGCTCCGGATCGGCCGCGGCCGAGGGCCACCGCTCCGGCCGGCTGGTCGTGCGCGGGCTCCGAGGGCTGCCCGGGTGCCAGCCACCACGATCACGACCATTCGGCGGGCGCGAGCGACAAGGTCTGACGCGGAGCCGCACCGCGAGCGGACCGACCACTCGACCGGGTGCTCCCGGTCGAGTGGTCGGCTCGATATCCGCTACCTCATCTCGTGGTCACGTTCACGGGTCCTGCCTGAGCGTGGCCACACGACCTGGCGTCACGGTGTGGGATCGGCCACCTTCGCGCCACGGATGTCGCTGTTGCCGAAGGTGGGATGCGGCTGAGGCAGGCACGATCCGAGCACGTTCGGCGCGCCGGTCGGGCTCGACGTGTACAACGACGCTCGGTAGGCGTCGATCGCCGGGCAGTCGGCCGCGTTGGAGGCGTCGTTCCAGACACCCACGGCGCCCGCGTTCGTTGCCGCGGCATACACGTAGTCGCCGAGGAACTCGGCCGTCAACCCGTTCTGCGACGTGCCTCGCGGGTCGCCTCCGTTGCTGCGGACCAGGGGTGTCCAACCGCCGGGTACGCCGGCCGTGACGTCCGCATGCAGCACCTCACCGACCATCCCGCGCGGTGACGAGGTGTTGTCCCGGTAGGGAGTCGTGAAGGCGTTGGCCACGACGTAGAGATCGGAGCCGTTCGGCGACACGGCCGGGGCGGTGTAGAACGGGCGGTCGCCCTCGCGGAGCGGGACCGCCGTCGGCGTGGCCCAGGTGGCACCGCCGTTGCTCGACCTCGTCAGCAGGAGCTTCTCGTTGTTGAGCCCGGCACCACCGTCGGACCAGGTCATGAAGATCTCGTTCGTGGCACCTGCGCCCGTGGGAGCGCCGTTGGCGATGTCGACGCTCGGCGCGAACGCGAGGTCGGTGCGAGCGCCGGCGATGCCGTCCATGTTCGGTCGGCCGAGCACCGGGTCGAACTTGCCGGGCGAGGTCACGGGCGCGACGAGCGACGGGCCGGTGAAGTGTGCGCCGCCGTCGGTCGACTTGTACATCATCTGGAAGCTCTGGCCGCCACGCGTACCGATGCCGAAGACATAGGTGTTCCCATGGCTGTCGGTGCGGATGGTGCACCCGTCGGGCTGGGTGTTGATGCCGTTGTCACTCGCCGGGCCGACCTGGTTCGTCGTCCAGGTGCGGCCGCCGTCACTCGAGCGCGACACGTTGAGCGGCGTGGGGAACGCCTGGCCCCTGCTGTTGCTGCGGAACGAAGCCCAGCAGACGTAGACCTGTCCGAAGAACGGGCTGCTCGAGGCGTTGTCCGCCCAGATCTGCTCCTTGTCCGAGAACGTCGTCGACGACTGCTTGGAGATGAGGACCGGGTTGGTCCAGGCACCGGCGTCGTTGGCGGCCGCTGCCGTCAGGTTGTCCGCAGTGGAGACCGCGATGGCTTCGAAGCCCTTGAACGGCGCAGCTCCGGGGAAGGCCGACGTGAGGTTCGCGTAGTAGAGCCGCGAGCCGTTGCTCCACGAGAAACGGCCATCCGAGCCCCGGCGCGGGCCGAACGCCACGGCCGGGTCGCCGTCAGACGTGAGGCCGTTCTCGAAGTAGTGCGGAAGAGTCCCGATCGGTCCGACGTGGGGCTGGCACGCTGCCGGCCCGTTGCAGTCACGTGCCGACCAGCCCTGGTAGGTGGGCTGGGTCCAGGTGCCACCACCGTCGAACGAGAAGTACACGCCAGACACGCCGATGCCGTCGGTGAATGGGCAGGTCGTGGGATCGCCTGCGGCACAGGACTCCTCGTCGATCTCGTCGTTGGAGCCAGCGACGACCACATTCGGGTTGTGCGCGTCGATCGCCACGGTGGGCTCGTTCTGCTTGTTCTGCGAGAACGGGCTCGGCGGACTGCCGTTCGAGACGAGCGTGTCACCTGCCGGGGAGGCCACAGCGACGGCGGCCCCGAGCAGAGCTGTAGCAGCGGAGACGATGCTCGCTACGAGAAATCGGCGGTGTTGCATGACCTCTCCTGACGTTGTCCGGTAGAAGATTCGCGTCGGCGCCCGCACCCACCAGCGTGCGCCTGCCGGGGACGGTCGGCAAGAGATGATGAGTCCATGAGCGAGCAACTCCGGACCAGGACAGAGCACGACTCGATGGGTGAGGTGCAGGTGCCGGCCGATGCGCTGTGGGGTGCGCAGACGGCGCGCGCCGTGGACAACTTCCCGATCAGCGGGCAGCCGGTGCCGCCGGGGGTGGTCCATGCGCTGGCCCTGCTCAAGGCGGCCGCGGCCGACGTCAACGCCGAGCTCGGCGTGCTCGACACCGACCGGGCCGAGGCGATCGCCCGGGCAGCCGGCGAGGTCGCCGACGGTGACTACGACGACCACTTCCCGATCGACGTCTTCCAGACGGGCTCGGGCACGTCGACGAACATGAACGTCAACGAGGTCGTGGCCCGGCTCGCGCATCTGTCGAGCGACCTCGACATCCACCCCAACGACCACGTCAATGCCGGCCAGTCGAGCAACGACACCTTCCCGAGCGCGCTGCGGATCGCGGCCACAGTCGCTGCTGTGACCGAGCTCGTGCCGGCACTCGAACATCTCGCAACGGCCTTGGGCCACAAGGAGATCGAGTTCGCCGACGTGGTGAAGTCCGGCCGCACCCATCTCATGGACGCGGTGCCGGTCACCCTGGGTCAGGAGTTCGGCGGCTACCGGCGTCAGGTCGAGCTCGGCGCGAGCCGGGTCCGGTCGGGGGCGGAGGCCACCTCTGAGCTGCCGCTCGGCGGCACGGCTGCCGGGACCGGCCTCAACGCCGAGCCCGGCTTCGCCGGGAAGGTCATCTCGCGCGTGTCGGCCGTCACCGGCATACCGTTCCGTGAGGCCACCGACCACTTCGAGGCGCAGTCGTCGCAGGACGCCGTAGTCGAGCTGTCGGGGGCGCTCAAGACGGTCGCGGTCAGCCTCACGAAGATCTGCAACGACCTGCGCTGGATGTCGTCGGGGCCGCGAACGGGCCTCGGCGAGATCCACCTGCCCGACCTGCAGCCGGGGTCGAGCATCATGCCGGGCAAGGTGAACCCGGTCATCCCGGAGGCGACGCTCATGGCGTGCGCCCAGGTCATCGGCAACGACGTCACGATCACCACGGCGGGCGCCTCCGGCAACTTCGAGCTGAACGTCATGCTTCCCGTCATCGCCAAGAACGTGCTCGAGTCGGTCAGCCTGCTTGCTTCGACGTCACGGCTGCTCGCCGAGCGCTGCGTCAACGGCATCACGGCCGAGGTGGACCACGCCCGTGCCCTCGCCGAGGGCTCGCCGTCGATCGTGACCCCGCTCAACCGCTACATCGGCTACGAGGCGGCCGCAGCAGTGGTGAAGCAGGCTGTCAAGGAGCGCAAGACGATTCGCGAGGTGGTCATCGAGCAGGGCCACGTGGCGGCGGGCCGTCTGACAGAGCAGCAGCTCGACGAGGCGCTCGACGTCCTGTCCATGGCGCGGCCCAACCGCTGAGCGGCATACCTGGGGCGCCGGGGCTCAGCCGCGCATGAACTGGCTGGCCGTGAACACCGCGCCCTGCGGGTCGCGGACCATCGCCGTGCGGGTCCACTCGTTCTCGTCCGTGGCCAGCACCGTGCCGCCCTGCTCGGCGACCCGGGCCGCCGCGGCGTCACGGTCGGCGACCGAGAACGTCACGTGCCAGCCCGGCTGCTCGACATCGGTCGGGGGCGCCACCCAGCCGATCGCGTCGGCGAAGCCGGGCGGCGCGTCGACACCGGACTGCCGCTCGTGGATGCCGGGATCCACGGTCGCGGCGAGGTGGTCGCCGTACCCTGGGCGGCGGATCATCGTGGCGAACCCGATGTCGTGGAACTCCCAACCGAACAGCGCGGTGTAGAAGCCCCGCACGGCGTCGAGGTCGGAGACGTGCAGGTCGCTGAAGTTCCAGGCTCCTGGCGCGTTGACGACCTGCGCGCCGAGCCGCCGCTTGGCCTGCCACAACCGGATCTCATGTCCCCCGGGGTCGCGACCCACGACCGCCACCCCACCTTCGCCACCGGCAGTCGGAGGCGAGGTGATCGTGCCACCGGCGGCCTCGAACACGCTGGCTGCGGCCTCGGCGTCTTCGACCGCGACGTAGGTGTTCCACCCGGTGACCGTCAGCGAGGGGGTCTCGGGGTCCCGTGGACCGCCCAGCCCGCCGACGTCCTGCCCGTCCAGCCGTGCGATGAGATAGCGGAGGGGGGCCTCGGGCGGGCTCGCCTCGGTGAACGTCCAGCCGAAGACACCCTCGTAGAACTGCCGTGCGGCTTCGACGTCGGGCTGCTCGGTGTCCACCCAGGACGTCACGCCGTGGGGGTAGGTGCGTGGGTCGGTCATGGTGCGTCTCCTCGAAGTCGGTTCCCCCAACCTACGTACCCGCGCCGACAACCCGCCCCGTCAGGTAATCCTCGTCATCCTCCCGTCGGGCTGAAGGCGGAACTCATTCCCGCCGTGATCGGCTTGAGCGCCAAGGACATCGGCTCGTGTCGGGACCGACGCAAGCGGCCAGGTGATGTGGTCGAGTGGTCACCTGATACGCCTGCTTCACGGTGGCATCACGTCGCGATCGGGTGCTCGCGCCGGCCCGTGGCGTCACCGAGCTTCGCATAGCTGAGTGCGGCCGCCAGCGCGGCGGCGACGGTCACAGCCCGGAGAATCCCTGCGGCCTGAGGGTTGTAGACCACGTTGTAGGTAAAGGGGATGACTCCAGGCAGTGTTGCGAGGACGACAACGGCCATCGCAACAAGCCCGCTCACGCTCTCGTCGAACATCACGACGCTCAGGGCCCCTACCGAATGCAGCAGAAGCCAGAGCCACCACACGTGCGCGGCCGGCACCCCTGACGGAAGAAGCAACACAGGCAAGACTCCGAACACGGCGCTGCTGGCGGTAACAAACAGCAGCCACGACGAACGCAGCCACGGCGGCCGACGACGACTTGCGTGCAGGGCCCAGGCGCTGGCATCCGACAGCACGATGCTGCAGACGGCGACGGGAAGGCACAGCGCCAACGCACCCAGCTGCTCGAGTGGCCGGATGTAGTCCGAGGAGCTCGGGTCGATCTCGAACAGGGACACACTCGACAGCACGGGAACGGCGGCCCATGCCAGGGCGAGGTAGGCGACTCGGGCCATCGTCAGCTGGTGCGGTACGGCCAGGAGGCCAACTGGCCCTCTCAGCATTGCCATCACGGCAGGTCGACACCCTTCAGGTTGCAGGCGCGAATGTCGGACGCATTCTTCGTCAGCCAGGTTTCCTGGGCACTCGGCGTGAGCCTCGCGAATGACTCGGCCTTGCCTCGCATGGAATCGGGCACGCCGCCCGGTCCATAGCTGGGAGCACCGGGATATGCCGGGACGCCTGGGTCCGCGCCGGCGCGCAGGCGCCACCAGATCAGCAGAAAGGACGTCACGTCCTGCGCCCGGCTTGAGGTGTCTGCGCCGTGGTACAGGCACCGTCCAAGGACCTCGTCCCCGAAGCTGATCCGGAACGTGTCTTGGTCGATCACCAGGGCTGGGGTGATGTCACCCCGGATTGGTGGAGCAACGAGGTCCGATGCGCTGACCCGAAGACTGTCGTCCGAGACGACACGCCGTGGCCGCAAGGTCACCGGAAGGGCTGACGCCGCGCCCCTGACCTGCTCCACATATGACGGAAGGACTGACTTGTGGGCCTGGTCCGTGCAGACCGTGATCTCTCCCGACCGGCAGACCGGGCTGCCCGCCTCGGGCACGTCGACGTAGGTCTCACCAGCGAGGATGCCGATGGCGAGGATCGCGCTGACGACCAGGCCACAACGCTTGCTCCAGGTCCAACGACCCACGCACGCCAACACGACCATCAATGCGACGCCCGCCCAGAACGCCGCCTCGATGGCGACGGTCGCGACGTTCGGCATCACGTAGGTCCAGGTTCGTGTCTCGCCAGCGGTAAGGAGGTGCAGCCCAGGAGTGCCTTCGTAGTAGGCCGCTACGAAGTAAGCGGCATACGGTGTTGCTGCGGCCACTGGCAAGGCCACGTACCTGGGCAACATTCGACCCAGCAGCACGCCCATTGCGGCGTGTGCGATGCCGCTTGCCAGGATCGTCACGGGCACCAGGAGCAAGTGCCGGTCCTCCGGACCCGGAGCCCCGCCGCGCCACAGGGTCACTGCGGTCATCGACGAAAGTACAAGGAGGTAGCACCCGATCGAGCTGAGGAGGGTGGCCCGCAACGAGCTGGCATGAAGCTGGGCTGCCGATCGGCCCGAAACGTGGGCCCACTCGTCGACTCCCCACCGGCGCTGCTGCCCGCCGAGCCAGGCTCCGACCGACGCGATGGCGACGGTCGCCAGCACCGAGCTGAGCGCGAAGGCAGACATGGTGTCGTTGAAGGAGCCAAACCAGCGCTCAGGGCGGCTCGCGACTGGGGCCGTCATCATGACCAGCGTGGCGGCCGCACAGGCGGCCATAGTGGCCTTCGGCGCGGCAAGGTATAGGGGACCACGGCCAGCTTCGTCGCGCGTCACTGGCGCACACCCGTGGCCACGACGAGGCGCTTCAGCTCATCGCCCAGATCGTCGCCCAGCGAGGCGATGTCTGTCGGATGCATGACGTGGGAGAGCTCACCACGATCCAGGACCAGCACCTGGTCTGCGACCGAGACGGCCTCGTCGATGATGTGCGTGGCGAGCAGGATCGCCTGGTCACACAACGAGTCGACGACGGACAGGAAGTCCTCACGCTGGGCTGGGTCAAGCCCGGCGGTCGGCTCGTCGAGCACGATCAACGATGGCTCCCCCACCAGCGCACCCGCCAACATCACGCGTTGTCGCTCGCCTCCCGAGAGGCGCCCAATCCGTCTGCCAAGCAGACCGGCACAGTTCGCAGTCGCGGCAACCCGCTGGACTTCGGCATCCCGGCCCGCTCGTGGGATCCGTTGCAGCCACGCCGCGTACTCGAGGAACGCCCGCACGACCATTCCAGGATGGGCTCCAGGATGCTGGGGCAACCACCCCAGAGCGCCCAGGTGGCCGCGCAAGGATGCCCGATCCGCCCAGATATCTCGGCCGAGACGATCTATCCGCCCGACGGCCGGCCGGTCGACGGCGCACACCAAACGAATCAGTGAGGTCTTGCCGGCACCGTTCCGACCGAGGAGCACCGTCACTCCGCGGTCGAGCGAGAAGGTGACATCCGAGATCACGAGGGTGCCGTCACGCCGCCCCGACAGGCCAACTACATCCAGCTCACCACGGTTGTCCAACACGCTCTCAGTACTCCGGCGACCACGCGCCACAGGCGTCCGGCAAGAGCTGGACGTCACGGCAAACGCGGGACTGGACCTTGATCGACGAGCAGCCAGGGCTCGGAGTCGCGGTGATGTACCCGGCCTTCACCACCGAGGTCGTGCTCGTCGTGTTTGACGTGTAGCGGCCCACCGTCGTGTTGGAGCAGAACCAGTTGTACCAAACCACCTTCCCGGAGTAATAGACAGCGCGGCCGCTCGCCGCCGATTTCAGGAAGCCGCTCACATACGCGCCATTGTTGTAGGAGATCTGTCGGTACTGCGTGCCCGAGCCGTCCGCTGAGCTGACGCTGACCGCGAATGCGGCCGCAGGCGCCGAAACCATGAGTGTCGCAGTCGCAAGGGTTCGGACGAGTCGTCGGCGAACAGAATCCATGAGCATCCTCCTAGGTTTCGCTGAGCTGATGCGACGATGCTAGACAGAAGCGCTCAACTCTGCGAACGACTCAGACGTGTTTGCGTCTAGATTGCCTTCTTTGCTCAAAATTACGCACCCCGGTTTGCGATGGCCGCAAGTAGGGCTGTCCGCTCGCAATCTCTGAGTGCCCACTCGACTCGCGGGTAGTGCGGTCGTGTGGGCATTGGATCAGGGGTGAACCCACGCGCGGGTCTACGCTCGGGCGATGACGCTCGACGAGGTGGACGCAATGCTCGGGGGGCTCGAGGGCTGCCGCCGACGGAACGTCGACGGGCGGGTCGCCTGGTACGTCGGCAGCCTTCTCGTCGCCCGCGAGGACGCGCCGGGCACCCTGCTGGTCCGCCTCGGCGGCATTGACCGGGAGGGCCTGGTCGAGACCCACCCGGAGACGTTCGGCGTCCCGCCTCGGTGGGAGGCGCACCTCAAGGTCCAGGCGGACCTGGCGGGTGACGCCGACGCGATCCGCGCAGCCTTGCGCCTCGCGTGGGAGCGCCAGCGCGCCACCCAATGACGGCCACCACCCACTGACTGGCGCACCCCCGCTGACCCCGCCCTCCGGCATGCGGGCGCCGGGGGTTCGCTGCGGTCAGCTGCCGAGCACTCGCTCGAGGTACGGGTTGCCGAAACGTCGCTCCGGGTCGACCCGATCGCGCACCGCGACGAAGTCGGCGAACCGCGGGTATGCCGCACGGAAGTAGTCGGCGCCCAGCGTGTGCATCTTGCCCCAGTGCGGTCGACCCTCGTGCGCGGTCGCGATGGCCTGGAACGCGTCGAAGTACCCGCCCTTGGCCTGCCGGTGGTAGCGGTGGATCGCGATGTAAGCACTCTCCCGGTCGTGTGCGGTGGACAGCCAGACGTCGTCGGGCGCGGCGACGCGGCACTCGACCGGGAACGAGATGCGCTCGTCGTGGGTGTCGACCCACCTCTTCAGCTCGAGGAGCACGTCGGCGAGCGCGTGTCGCGGCACCGCCCACTCGGACTCCATGAAGCGGACGTCGCGGTTCGTGATGAACACCTTGTGCGAGGCGTCGGTGTACTCGCGCGCCGTGAGCGCACGGGCAGCGACCGCAGCGATCGGCCTGGTCGTCCTCGGCACCCGCGTGGACAGGCGGTTGAGCACCTCGTACGCCTTGTTGCTCAGGAGCTCGTCGTCGACGTAGGAGCGCCACGACGCGAGCGGGTTCTTCGGCGTACCCACGGGGACGCGGTTGTTGCGCTTGGTCAGCGCCCGCTCGGTGTGGGGGTACCAGTAGAACTCGAAGTGGTCGTTCTGCTCGACCTCGTCGTCGAGGTTCGCGAGCACGTCCGCCAGCGCCTCGGGCTTCTCGGCAGCGTGGAGCAGGAAGGCCGGGACGACACCGAGGGTGATCTCGGTGACGATCCCGAGCGCACCGAGCCCGAGGCGGGCGGCCTGGAAGAGCTGCGGGTCCTGGGTCGGCGAGCACTCGACCACCGACCCGTCGGCGAGCACGAGACGCACCGCGCGAATGCCTGCGGAGAGCCCGGTGAGGCGCAGGCCCGTGCCGTGGGTGCCCGTGCCGGTCGCTCCCGCAATGCTCTGCCGGTCGATGTCGCCGAGGTTGGGCAGGGCGTACCCGAAGCTCGCGAGCTCCTCGTTGAGGACGTGCAGCGGTGTGCCCGCACGCACGGTGGCCTCACCGCGGGTCGAGTCGATCGACGTCACCCCCGAGATGGCACCGAGACGCAGCTGCACGCCGTCGGTGACGGCCACGCCGGTGAACGAGTGACCGGCCCCGATCGCCTTGACCCGCAAGCCTCGCGCAGCAGCCTTGCGCAGCTCCTCGACGACCTCCGACTCGTCGCGCGGGGTGGCCACACGGGCGAGCTTCGACGTCTCGGTGCCGGCCCAGTTGGACCAGTCGACACTGCGCACGACCGCGCCCGCACTGGTGTTCGCGATGTCAGCCAAAGCACTGCCCTTCCCCACGGTAGGTCGCGGCCTTCCCGACAACCTGGTCGCCCCCTTCGCCGCCGACCAGGACGAACTCCAGGAAGCGCTCTGCCAGCTCACCGGCCTTGGCGTGCCGGAACCAGATCCGATCGCCCAGCCCGACGTGGTCCGCTGCGGAGCCCTTCAGCGGCGTCTGCACCTCGCCCGTGCCTTCGGTGCGGACCAGCTCGAGCCCTTGCTCGGCGACCGGGCTCGGCACTCGCGACCAGCCGGGCGGTCCCGATGCGATGTACCCACCGCCGTATGCCGTGACGTACCCGTCCCCCGGCCGGCGCACCACCGGGGATGCGAAGAACGCCGCAGGCTGGACGTCCAGCCCGTCGTACCCGTCGAAGAGTGTCGGGGCGTAGAGGCCCGACCCGGCCGCCAGCTCTGTCAGCGACGGGTCGAGGCCGGTGACGTGCAGGCTGCCCGTGCCGCCCCCGTTGACGAAGTCGAGGTCCGTGAGCGCCTTTGCGGCAGAGACAATCTCGGCGCGGCGGCGACGAAGCTCCTTGTCGGAGAAGCTCTTCATGCGACGCACCGCGATGGACGAGTCGGGCAGTCCCGCGATCTGCGCGTCGTAGAACATCAGCCCGGCGACGACAAGGCCGCGCTCATGGGCGCGCCGGATGACCGTCTCGACGTCGGCCGGCGTGCGCAGCGGCGAGCGGCGCACGCCGAGGTGCGCCGGGCCGACTCGCAGGGACGCATCGATGTCGATGGCGACCCGAAGTCCCTCGTGCCCGGCGACCTCGCGCGCGATGAAGTCGACGTGCTCGACGCTGTCGATCATGACCGCGACCGCGGCGGTGAGTGCAGGGTCGGACGCGAGCTGGGTGAGGGCGGGCACGTCCACCGACGGGTAGGCCACGAAGATGTCCCGCGTCCCGGACTCGGCCCACCACAGCGCCTCGCGGACGTTGTAGCACATCAGGCCCTGGAAGCCGTCGACCGCGAGGGCCCGCTGGATGAGCGGGCGGCTGCGCAGCGACTTGGTGGCGATCCGGATCGGCATCCCGTGAGCGCGGGACACGAGCCGGGCCGCGTTGCGGTCGAAGGCGTCGAGATCGACGACAGCCAGCGGAGCCGGCATACCGGCCGTTGCCGCGGAGAGGCGCGCTGCGACGGGTGCGGAGGGGCTGGCACTCATCCCCGCACCTTACCGACCCGCGACCGGCCGCCAGGCTGGGCGGGTGCAACTGCGTGACTAGTGGGCGACTCAGCAGGCACCCAATCTGAGGGCCGCGGCGCGCAGTTGGTCAGACCCTCGGGAGGGTGCACCCCCAGTTGAGGGCCGCGGCGCCCGAGACGAGGCGATTCACGGCCAACCGCCTCCATTTGCGGGCCGCGGCGCGCATGTGGTCGGGCCTCCGGGTGGGGTGCCCTCGACTTGAGGGCCGCGGCGCCCGGCTGCGGGTCAGCCCACACGCTCGACGACCGACAGCGCCAACGCCTGCAGGGCTGTCTTCGCGTCACTGGCCGGCAGCGGGTCGAGCAGAGCCTGGGCGTCGTGCGCCACCGCATGCGTCTCCTCGCGGGCCTGTTCCAGCGCCGGATGGACCCGCAGCAGCGCGAGCGCCTCGGCGACGCCGTCCTCGTCCTGCGAGAGGTCGGACGACAGCAGCTCCAGGAGCCTGGCGTCGGCGGGGTCGACCGAGGCCTTGGCGCGCAGGACCGCCAGCGTGTCGACGCCCTCGCGCAGGTCGGTGCCCGGGGTCTTGCCGGTGTCGTCGGAGTCCGACGCGATGTCGATGAGGTCGTCGGCCAGCTGGAAGGCGATGCCGACCTTCTCGCCGTACTCGCGCATGATCTCGACGGTCTCCGGGGTGCCCCCGCTGAACATCGCGCCGTAGCGCCCGGCCGTCGCGATGAGCACGCCCGTCTTGTCCGCGAGCACGCCGAGGTAGTAGTCCACCGGGTCGACACCGTCCGGGCGTGGCCGGTCGTCGCGGATCTGGCCGGCGCAGAGCCGCACAAACGTCTGGGCCTGGATGAGCACGGCCTCCGCACCGAGCGCGGCGACCAGCTCGGAGGCCTTGCCGAAGAGGAGGTCGCCGACGAGGATCGCCGTCGAGTTGTCGTATGCCGCGTTGACCGACTGGACGCCGCGCCGCATCCGCGCGTCGTCCATGACGTCGTCGTGGTACAGCGAGGCCAGGTGGGTCAGCTCGACCCCGGCGGCGGCCCGGACGACGTCGTCGTTGATGCCCTGGCCGAGCTCGGCGGCGAGCAGCGTCAGAAGCGGACGGAACCGCTTGCCGCCGGCCTCGATCAGGTGGGCCGAGGCGCGCGCGATGAACGGGTCGTCGTGGTCGACGACCTCGTGCAGGAGGGCGTCGACCCGGGCCAGCCCGTCCTGGAGCCGCGCCGACAGCTCCGGCGTGGCTCCCGGCACTCCGAGGACCGGTGGCGTCGCGTGCGTGGTCATCGAACCCCTGAACGATGGGCGGTCGGTCGCGTCACCGGACGAACTGCGAGGCGCGGTCGGCCAGGTCGAGCAGCGAGGCGGGCAGGATGCCGAGCACGAGGGTCACGAGCGTCCCGATGGCGATCGAGAAGGTCGTCGTCACCGACGGCGTGACCACCTCGACCGTGTCGTCGGGGGCCTCGCTGAAGAACATCAGCACGATGACCCGCGCGTAGACGAAGACCGTGATCGCGCTGCACAGCACACCGACGACGGCGAGCACCGTGCCCGTGGCACCGCTGTCGACCGCCGCCGAGAAGACCGCGAACTTCGAGACGAAGCCCGACGTCAGCGGGATGCCGGCGAAGGCGAGCATGAGGAATGCGAACGCTGCGCCGACCACCGGGTAGCGGCGGCCCAGCCCCGCCCACTGCGACAGGTGCGTCGCCTCGGCGCCGTTCTGTCGCACGAGCGACACGATCGCGAAGGCCGCGATCGTCGCGAAGCCGTAGGCCACGAGGTAGAACAGCACCGCGCTGACGGCCGTCGAGTCGAAGGCGAGGACGCCGACGAGGATGAACCCGGCGTGGGCGATCGAGGAGTACGCGAGCAGGCGCTTCATGTCGGTCTGGGTCACCGAGAGCACCGCGCCGACGACCATCGTCAGGAGCGCGACGATCACCAGGGCGTTGCTCCACTCCCAGCGCGCGGTGTCGAGGCCGACGTAGGCCAGGCGCAGGATCGCGCCGAACGCCGCCGCCTTGGTGCAGGCGGCCATGAAGCCGGTCACGGTCGTCGGGGCGCCCTGGTAGACATCGGGGGTCCACGCGTGGAACGGCACCGCACCGACCTTGAAGAGCAGGCCCACGAAGACGAGGAACGCGCCTGGCAGCAGAAGGCCGTTCATCGCGATCGGGCCCGTGGCCACGGCCGTGCTGAGGTCGCTGAAGTAGACCGACCCGGCATACCCGTACAGCAGCGCCGTGCCGAACAGGAAGAACGCCGAGCTGAACGCTCCGAGCAGGAAGTACTTCAGCGAGGCCTCCTGCGACAGCAGGCGGCGACGTCGGGCCAGGCCGGTGAGGATGTAGAGCGGCAGCGAGAGCACCTCGAGCGCGACGAACATGCCGATGAGGTCGTTCGTCGTCGGGAAGAGCATCATCCCGAAGATCGCGAAGAGGGCCAGCGGGAAGACCTCGGAGGTCAGCGCCCCGGCCCGGGTCGCGGCCGTCTCGTAGGGCGAACCGGGGGTCGACGCGCCGCTCGGGGTGAACGCGTCGGGGCCGATGCCGCCGAGGCGCTCGGACATCGTCAGCACGCCGAGGATGCCCATGAGGACGATCGCGCCCTGCATGAACAGCGCCGGGCCGTCGATCGCGAGGGCGAAGAGCTGGTGGCCGCTGGCGGCGTCACGGACGCCCATCGTCAGCCCCTGGTGCGACGCGGCCGGCACGATCGCGACCGCGGCGGCGAGCAGACCGACGACGGCGATGACGACCTGGATGCGGTGGCGGCTCTCGCGGGCGACGAACGCCTCGACGATGACGCCGACCAGGGCCGCCCCGAACACGATGAGCAGCGGCGCGATCGCGACGTAGTCGATCTCTGCAGGCTCGAAGGCGGCGGGCAGCACCATGGGCACCATGGGCACGGCGGCGGTCACTTCTGGCTCCCTTCGGCCACGGTGCCGGTCGTGTTGAGGTCCGGGTTGGCCTGCTTGACGTACGACAGGGTCTTGTCGACGGCGGGGTTGATGACGTTCAGCGCGAGGTTCGGGTAGAACCCGAGCACGAGGAACGCCGCGAGCAGCGGTGCGGCGACGAGCTTCTCGCGGCTCGTCAGGTCACGCACGAGGCGAAGGCCACGGCGACCGCCTTCGTCGAGGCCGGCATACTCCCGCTCTCCGACGATGCCTTCGGGCTTCGGCCCCGTCATGACGTTCTTGTACATGAGCAGGATGTAGAGCGCGGCCAGGATGATGCCGGTGGTCGCGATCACGGCGGCCCACGGCAGCGGACCGAAGCTCCCGACGAGCACGGTGAACTCCGACACGAAGCTCGCCAGGCCCGGGAGGCCAAGGCCCGAGAGGCCGGCCACCAGGAAGATCCCGGCCAGGCCCGGGGTGACCCGCTGCCACCCCCCGAAGTCGGGTATTCGTTTGCTGCCGCGCCGGCGCACCAGCATCGCGGCGAAGAGGAACAGTGCCGCTGTCGAGAAGCCGTGGTTCACCATGTAGAGCGTCGAGCCGGAGTTGCCGACGTTGGTGAACGCGAAGATCCCGAGCACGATGAAGCCGAAGTGGCTGACCGAGGTGTACGACACCAGGCGCATCATGTCGGTCTGCCCGATCGCGAGCAGCGCGCCGTAGATCACCGAGATCACCGCGAGCACGACCACGGTCGGGGTCGCCCACCGGCTCGCGTCCGGGAAGAGCTGCAGGCAGAACCGAATCATCCCGAAGGTGCCGATCTTGTCGAGCACGCCGACGAGCAGCGTCGCCGTGGCGGGCGTCGCCTCGGTCGCCGCGTCAGGCAGCCAGGTGTGCACCGGCACCATCGGCGCCTTGACCGCGAAGGCGAAGAAGAACCCGACGAACAGCAGCCGCTCGACGGTGGGGTCGATGCTCAGACCGGTCAGCTGCGAGATGAGGAAGCCGTTGTCGCCGCCCGGGCCCTGGAAGTAGAGCCCGATGACCGCCACGAGCATGATCAGCCCGCCTGCGAGCGAGAACAGCAGGAACTTCATCGCGGCGTACTGCCGGCGAGGCCCGCCGAAGCGGCCGATGAGGAAGTAGACCGGGATGAGCATGGCCTCGAAGAAGACGTAGAAGAGGAACACGTCGGTCGCGGCGAAGACGCCCACCATGAACGTCTCGAGCACGAGCAGCAGGGCGAAGTACGTCTTGGCCTTGCGGGCGCCACCGGGCCCGGCCTCCTCCGGCACGTCGTGCCACGCCGCGAGCAGGCAGACGGGCGTCAGGACGAGCGCCATGAGGATGAGCACGAGCGCGATGCCGTCGACGCCGAGCGCGTAGCTGACCCCGAACTGCGGGATCCACGAGCGCTGCTCACCCAGCTGGAACTGCGCCGAGCTGGTGCGGTCGAACTGGGTGGCCGCGGCGATCCCCAGCACGAGGGTGACGATCGACGTGCCGAGCGCGATGCGCTTGGCCGTCTCCGCGCTGCCCGGCACGAAGGCGACGACGAGCGCGCCGACGAACGGGACCAGCAGCAGGATCGTCAGCCACGGGACACTGGACATGGTCGTCATCAGGAGATCACCCACAGAGCACCGAGGATGGCGACGACGCCCGCGAGCATCGTCAGGGCATAGGAGCGCGCGAAGCCGTTCTGCAGCTTGCGCAGGCGAGAGCTGGTCCCGCCGACCAGGGCCGCGAGGCCACCGGCAGCACCGTCGATCCCCTTGCCGTCGACGTAGACGAGCGAGCGGGTCAGGTGGATGCCGGGCCGCATGAGCAGCGCCTCGTTGACCTGGTCCTGGTAGAGGTCCTTGCGCGCCGCCCGGGTCGTGAGGTTGCCGGCCGGGGCCGTGACCGGGACGTCGTCACGCCAGTAGCGCATCCACGCCAGCGCGCCTCCGGCGGCCACGAGGAGCAGGGTCACGACCATGAGCACCGGGACGGG
This sequence comes from Monashia sp. NPDC004114, assembly GCF_053603855.1. NCBI lineage: Bacteria > Bacillati > Actinomycetota > Actinomycetes > Micrococcales > Intrasporangiaceae > Intrasporangium > Monashia sp. NPDC004114. The sequence continues at coordinate 69,781 of NZ_JBSGGK010000015.1, forward strand.
GACCACCGAGTGGGCCCCTTCCGGCTCGGCGCCGACGACCGGCTCGAGCCAGGAGGTGATCCACCCGGTCGGGCCGAGGATGAGGCCGAGGAAGGCTGAGCCGAAGGCCAGCACGATCATCGGGACCGTCATGATCCGCGGCGACTCGTGCGGGTGGACGTCGTCGGTCCAGCGCTTCTTGCCGTGGAAGGTCATGAAGAACAGGCGCGACATGTAGAACGCGGTGATGCCCGCGCCGACGAGCGCGATGGTGCCGAAGACCCACGGCCGCCAGCCCTCGCCGACGAACGCGGACTCGATGATCGCGTCCTTGGACCAGAAGCCGGAGAAGGGCGGCACGCCGATGATGGCCAGCCAGCCGAGGCCGAAGGTCACCCAGGTGATCTTCATGACCAGGTTGAGCGCGCCGAAGCGGCGCATGTCGACCTGGTCGTTCATGCCGTGCATGACCGACCCGGCGCCGAGGAACATGCCGGCCTTGAAGAAGCCGTGCGTGAGCAGCTGGAAGATCGCGAAGGCGTACCCGACCGGGCCAAGGCCCGCGGCGAGCATCATGTAGCCGATCTGGCTCATCGTCGAGGCCGCGAGCGCCTTCTTGATGTCGTCCTTGGCACAGCCGACGATCGCCCCGAAGAGGAGCGTGATCGCACCGACGAAGGCGACGGCGAGCTGGGCGTTGGGCGCGGCCTCGAAGATCGGCGCCGAGCGCACGACGAGGTAGACACCTGCCGTGACCATGGTCGCGGCGTGGATCAGCGCCGACACGGGTGTCGGGCCGGCCATGGCGTCGCCGAGCCAGCTCTGCAGTGGGAACTGGGCCGACTTGCCGCAGGCCCCGAGCAGCAGGAGCAGGCCGATCGCCGTCATGAAGCCCTGGTTGGCCTGGCTCCCGGAGGCGCCGAGGACCGTCGTGAAGTCGACCGCACCGAAGTGGAAGAACATGACCATGATCGCGACGGACAGGCCGAAGTCACCGACCCGGTTGACCACGAACGCCTTGTTGGCGGCCGTCGCGTAGGCCGGGTTGTAGTTCCAGAACCCGATGAGCAGGTAGGACGCGAGACCGACGCCCTCCCAGCCGACGTAGAGCAGCAGGTAGGAGTTCGCGAGGACGAGCAGCAGCATCGCCGCGACGAAGAGGTTGAGGTAGGCGAAGAACCGCCGCTTGTCGGGGTCGTGCTCCATGTACCCGAGCGAGTAGGAGTGGATGAGCGACCCGACGAAGGTGATGAGCAGCACGAACGCCATCGACAGCTGGTCGACGAGCAGCCCGGCGCTGACGTGGAACGACCCGGCCGTCACCCAGTCGTAGAGGTTCACCTCCTGCGCGCGGTCCTCGGCTCCCAGCCCCAGCATCTGGATGAACATGATGAAGCCGACGACGAACGCGGCCCACGACAGCACGACGGCCAGGCGCGGGCCGAACTTGTCGGTGCGGCGGCCGCCGAACAGCAGGAGCGCGGCGCCGAACGCCGGCAGCGCGATGAGCAGCCAGGCGTATGCCGTCATGCCGGTCGCGGCGTGTGCCTCACCTTCGTGCGTGGCGAGCCCGGCGGCATACGTGCTTGCCGAGCTCGCGACGGAAGTGACGAGAGTTCCCATGGGTGGCCGGCGCTCCTTACAGCTTCAGCAGGTTGGCGTCGTCGACCGAGGCCGACCGGCGGGCACGGAAGATCGCCATGATGATGGCGAGCCCCACGACGACCTCTGCCGCCGCGACGACCATGACGAACAGGGCCATGACCTGTCCGTCGAGGGCGCCGTGCATGCGGGAGAAGGTCACGAGGGCGAGGTTCGTCGCGTTGAGCATGAGCTCGACACCCATGAACACGATGATCGCGTTGCGGCGGGTCAGCACCGTGGCGGTGCCGATCGTGAACAGGATCACCGAGAGGTAGATGTAGTTGATCGGGCTCACTTGGCTCCGCCCTCCTCGATCTCGCGCTCCATGTGTCGCTCGACGTCCTTGAAGCCGTCGGCCGTGGCCACCTGGTCACGGGCGACGAGGACGCGCGACACGGACAGGTCGCTCGGGGTGCCGTCGGGCAGCAGGGCCGGGGTGTCGACGGCATTGTGCCGGGCGTACACGCCAGGGGCGGGCAGACCGGCGACGTTCTCGTTGTCGCGCACGCGCTTGGCGGCCCACTCGGCCTGCGTGAGCTTCGCAGTGAGGCGCTCCCGGTGGGCGAGGACCATCGCGCCGAGCGCCGCGGTGATCAGCAGTGCCGAGGTGACCTCGAAGATCCAGACGTACTGGCCGAAGATCAGCTCGGCGATGCTCGTGATGTTGCCCGGGTCGGCGTTGGTCGCGATGACCTTGTTCATGCCGGTCTGGACCGTCTCCTCGCTGAACTCGACCGAGCCGAGCGTGAAGAACAGGACGCCCGCGAGGCCGAGAGCGAGCAGGAAGGAGGCCCAGCGCTGACCGGTGATGGTCTCGATGATCGAGTCGGAGGAGTCGACACCGATGAGCATGAGGACGAAGAGGAACAGCATCATCACGGCGCCGGTGTAGACGAACACCTGGACGATGCCGAGGAAGTCCGCCTTCTGCATGATGTAGAAGACGCCGAGGATGCACATGACGAGCGCCATCCCGAGCGCTGCGTGCACGGCCTTGCGGGCGAACAGCAGCCCGAGTGCCGCGATGACCGCGATCGGCCCGAGCACCCAGAAGCCGACGGCTTCGGCGACGGAGGTCATGGGTTGGCTCCTTCCCTGGTCGCGGCCGCGGTCGGGCTGGTCGCGTGCACGACGTCGTGGTCGCCCGGGCCGGCGGCGCCGACGTTGCCCGGCCGGTCGTATGCCGCCGCGTCGAGGTCGTCCTCGTCGTCGGCGGCGGCCCGCTCGTCGACGTAGGCGCGCTGGGAGTCCGAGGCGCCGGTGACCTTGCCGAGGTAGTAGTCGCGCTCCTCCATGCCGTCGGCCATCGGGAACGGCGGCGGGAGCATCCCGCCCTGCAGCGGGGCGAGCAGCTGCTCCTTGGTGAAGATCAGCTTGCCGCGGTCGTTGTCGGCGAGCTCGTAGAAGTTCGTCATCGTCAGCGCCCGGGTGGGACAGGCCTCGATGCACAGGCCGCAGAAGATGCAGCGCAGGTAGTTGATCTGGTAGACGCGGCCGTAGCGCTCGCCGGGGCTGAAGCGTCCGGAGCCGCCCGGGGTGTCGTCGTTGTCGGCACCCTCGACGAGGATCGCGTCGGCCGGGCAGGCCCAGGCGCACAGCTCGCAGCCGACGCACTTCTCGAGGCCGTCGGGGTGACGGTTGAGCTGGTGCCGGCCGTGGAAGCGGGGGGCGGTGGGGCGGGGCTTCTCGGGGTACTCCTCGGTCGCGACCTTGCGGAACATCGTCGAGAACGACACCCCGAAGCCGGCGACGGGGGCGAAGAGCTCACCGAGGAAGCCCTTCTCGCGGTCCTTGGCGCCGGACTGACCGCGCTGCTCGCGCGGCGCGCCGACCTCGCCGGAGGCGTTGCGCGTGAGGTCCTTGCCGACGTTGTCGTCAGCCATGGGTCTCCTCCTTGACGGACGTGCTGGACGGGCCCGAAACGGCGCTCGCCGTGGACAGCACCGGTTCGGCGCCGAGGCGCGCGTTGGGCTCGACGAGTCGCTGGCCGGGCAGCGGCGGGACTGGGTAGCCGCCTTCGAACGGGTCGATCTCCTCGGGCGGCAGCTCGTCCTCCGCCTCGGCGCGAGCGGCCCGGCGGTCGTCCCAGACCCAGGCCGCAGCAAGCGCCACGACGGCGACGACGCTGACGATGACCACGGTGGCGACCGACAGCTCGCGGCCCGCGATGGTCAGCTTGCCGCTGCCGAGGAAGTTCAGCTGGGCGCCGCGGATGAAGGCGACCGCCACGACCCACGCGAGCGTGATCGGGATGAGGAACTTCCAGCCGAACCGCATGAACTGGTCGTACCGCACCCGGGGCAGCGAGCCGCGCAGCCAGACGAACACGAACATGAACAGCCAGAGCTTGATGGTGAACCAGAGGATGCCCCACCAGCCCTGGTTGAACATGCCGTCGTTGATCGCCGCGATGAACGGCGGGGCCTGCCAGCCACCGAGGAACAGGGTCGTGGCGAGCGCGGAGACGGTGAACATGTTGACGTACTCACCGAGGAAGAACATCGCGAACCGCATCGAGGAGTACTCGGTGTGGAAGCCACCGGTCAGCTCGCCCTCGCCCTCGGCGAGGTCGAAAGGCAGGCGGTTGGTCTCGCCGACCATGGTGATGAGGTAGACGGCGAAGCTGAAGAACGCCGGCAGGATGTACCAGAGCGAGCTCTGGGCCGCGACGATCTGCGAGGTCGACATCGAGCCGCTGTAGAGGAAGATCGCGACGAGCGACAGGCCCATGGCGATCTCGTACGAGATGACCTGGGCGGTCGAGCGAAGACCACCGAGCAGCGGGTAGGTCGAGCCCGAGCTCCACCCGGCCAGGATGATGCCGTAGACGCCGACGGACGCGACGGCGAGCACGAGCAGGACGGCCACGGGGACGTCGGTGACCTGCAGCGGCGTGTGGTGGCCGAACATCCAGACCATGCCGCCGACCGGGATGATCGCGAAGGAGACGAACGCCATGGTGGCCGCGATGAGCGGGGCGAGCGTGTAGATCACCTTCTCGGCGTTCGCCGGGGTGATGTCCTCCTTGAGCATCGACTTCATGCCGTCGGCCAGGGTCTGGAGCAGACCGAACGGGCCGTTGCGGTTGGGGCCGGGACGCTGCTGCATCCGGCCGATGACGCGACGCTCGAACCAGATCACGAGCAGGGTCGACAGGAGCAGGTAGACGAAGATGGCGACGGCCTTGATCAGGGCCACCCACCAGGGCGTGTCGCTGAAGTCGACCGCTGGGTTCTCGTTCATCGGGACCGCCGCAGCCACCCCGTATGCCGTCAGCCCGAGGCTCATGCGGCACCACCCTTCGCGACGGCGACGTAGCCACCGGCATCGGTGCCCAGGCCCATGCGCACGGAACAGTCCTTCGAGTTGGTCGGGAGCCAGACGACGCCGTCGACCATGCCCTCGGTCACCAGCGCCGGCAGCGTGACGCTGCCCGTCGGTCCGGTCACCGTGACGGGGTCGCCGTCGGCGACGCCGAGGCGGCCCGCCGAGACCTCGGACAGGCGAGCGACCGACCTCGGGGCGGTGCCGGCGAGGAACGGCTCGCCGTCCTGCATCCGGCCCGCGTCGAGCAGCGTGGCCCACGTCGAGAGCGCGAAGTCGCCCCAGCCTGCGGGCGTCCCGGCGCCGTGCTGCCCGGCCGGAGCCAAGGTGGCACGCGCGCCGCCCCACGGCCCGAGCGCCTCGAACTGGTCGTGGATCTCACGCTGGGTGCGCGTCTCGAGGAAGTGGCCCATCTCGCCGGCGATCATGTCCAGGGCTCGGTGGTCGCTGACGGCGTTGCTCGACAGCGCCTCCTCGAACGGGCGGGCGCGGCCCTCCCAGCTGACGTACGAGCCCGACTTCTCGGCCTGCGGCGCAACCGGCAGGACGACGTCGGCGACCGCCGTGACGGCCGACTCGCGCAGCTCGAGGGAGACGACGAAGGCGCGCTCGAGGGCGTCGCCGACGTGTGGGTCACCGAGGTCGGCTGGGTCGACGCCACCGACCACGAGGGCGTCGAGGTCGCCGGCCGCGGCCGCGGCGAGGATCCCGGCGGTGTCGCGAGGGGTCGCGTCGGGAAGCCGGTCGACCTCCCAGACCGCAGCGACCTCGGCACGAGCCGTCGCGTCACCGGCCGGGCGCCCGCCCGGCAGGAGGGCACCGAGGGCGCCCGCCTCGAGCGCGCCACGCTCGCCGGCCCGACGCGGCACCCAGGCCAGGCGCGCGCCGGTCGCAGCGGCGAGGTCGGCGGCGGCGCGGAGCGCGCCCACCGATGTCGCGAGCCGCTCGCCCACGAGGATCACCGCTCCGGCGACGAGAGCGTCCTTGGCCTTCGCGCCCGCCGGGCTCGATCCCAGGTCACGAAGGACAGACGCCTCCTGGCCGGGGACCGCCGGCACCAACGTGCCACCCATCTTGGTCAGGCCGCGCGTCGGGTGGGAGGACACGGCATACACCGCGGTCTTGTGCTTGCGGAACGCCTTGCGCAGGCGCAGGAAGACGATCGGGCTCTCGTCCTCGGGCTCGAAGCCGACCAGCAGCACCGCAGGCGCCTTCTCGAGGTCGGCGTAGGTGACCGCGCCGCCCTCGGGGCCGGTGGCCACGACGTGCTCGGACAGGAACGCGACCTCCTCGGCCGAGTGCGGACGGGCGCGGAAGTCGATGTCGTTGGTGCCGAGCACGACGCGGGCGAACTTGCCGTACGCGTAAGCGTCCTCGGCCGACACGCGACCGCCGACGAGCACGCCGGCGGCCTTGGAGCGGGCCAGGCCGGCAGCAGCGGCCGCGAGCGCTTCGGGCCAGCCGACGACGCGCAGCTCGCCGTCCTCACCGCGGACCATGGGGAACTCGATACGGTCCGGCAGCGTGGCGTAGGTGAACGCCCAGCGGCCCTTGTCGCAGTTCCACTCCTCGTTGACCGCCGCGTCGTCCAGCGCCATCCGGCGCAGCACGACGCCGCGGCGGTGGTCGGTCCGGATCGCGCAGCCGGAGGCGCAGTGCTCGCAGACCGACGGCGTCGACACGAGGTCGAACGGGCGCGAGCGGAAGCGGTATGCCGCGCCGGTCAGGGCGCCCACCGGGCAGATCTGCACCGTGTTGCCGGAGAAGTACGACTCGAACGGCTGGTCCTCGTAGATGCCGATCTGCTGGAGCGCGCCGCGCTCGACGAGCGCGATGAACGGGTCGCCCGCGACCTGGTCGGAGAAGCGCGTGCACCGGGCGCACAGCACGCAGCGCTCGCGGTCGAGCAGGACCTGCGAGCTGATGTTGATCGGCTTCGGGTAGGTGCGCTTGACGTCCTCGAACCGCGACACCGGCCGGCCGGCGCTCATCGCCTGGTTCTGCAGAGGGCACTCGCCACCCTTGTCGCAGACCGGGCAGTCGAGCGGGTGGTTGATGAGCAGCAGCTCCATCACACCCTGCTGCGCCTTGTCGGCGACGGGCGAGGTGTTCTGCGTGTTGACGACCATGCCCTCGGAGACCGCCATCGTGCACGACGCCTGCGGCTTGGGCATCGGGCGGGCGACACCCTCGCGGTCGGGCAGCGCGACGTCGACCAGGCACTGGCGGCACGCGCCGACCGGGTCGAGCAGCGGGTGGTCGCAGAACCGCGGGATCTCGATGCCGATCGTCTCGGCGGCGCGGATCACGAGCGTGCCCTTCGGCACGCTCACCGGCACCCCGTCGATGGTCAGGCTGACGAGGTCCGGCGCGGTGGGCGCCTTCGTCTCGGTCGTGGCGGTCATGCGGACACCATCCCGCTGGGCTCCTTGGTCTCGACGGCGAACAGGACCGACTTCTCCGGCGGGAAGAGCACGTGCGCCGGAGTGTGCATGCCGGCCTCGAACTCCTCGCGGAAGTACTGCACGGCCGAGGTGATCGGGCTCGTCGCGGCGTCGCCCAGGGCGCAGAAGCTGCGGCCGAGGATGTTGTCGCAGATGTCGACGAGCTTGTCGATGTCGTCCTGGGTGCCCTGGCCGTTCTCGATGCGGTTCATGATCTGCCGCAGCCACCACGTGCCCTCGCGGCACGGGGTGCACTTGCCACACGACTCGTGGGCGTAGAAGTCGGTCCAGCGCGCCACGGCACGTACCACCGACACCGTCTCGTCGAACACCTGCAGGGCGCGCGTGCCGAGCATCGAGCCCGCGGCCGCGACCGAGTCGAAGTCGAGCGGCACGTCGAGGTGCTGGTCGGTGAAGATCGGCGTCGAGGAGCCGCCCGGCGTCCAGAACTTCAGCTTGCGGCCGTTGCGCATGCCGCCGGCGAGGTCGATGAGCTCGCGCATCGTGATCCCGAGCGGCGCCTCGAACTGGCCGGGGTTGGTGACGTGGCCGGACAGGCTGAAGATGCCGAAGCCGGTGGACTTATCCGTGCCCATGCCCTTGAACCAGTCGGCGCCGTCGAGGATGATCCCCGGCACCGAGGCGATGGACTCGACGTTGTTGACGGAGGTGGGTCGGGCGTAGAGCCCGGCCGCGCCGGGGAACGGCGGCTTGAGGCGGGGCTGCCCGCGCCGGCCCTCGAGCGAGTCGAGCAGCGCGGTCTCCTCGCCACAGATGTACGCGCCCGCACCGGCGTGCACGGTGATGTCGACCTTGACGCCCGTGCCACCGACGTTGTCACCGAGATAGCCCGCCGCGCGAGCCTCCTCGACGGCGCGAAGCAGCCGGCGGTAGACGTGGACGACCTCGCCGCGCAGGTAGATGAACGCGTGCTCGCAGCCGATCGCGTAGGAGCTGATGATGACGCCCTCGATGAGCGAGTGCGGGTTGGCCATCATCAGCGGGATGTCCTTGCAGGTGCCCGGCTCGGACTCGTCGGCGTTGACCACGAGGTAGCGGGGCCCGCCGTCGGGCGGTGACATGAACGACCACTTCATGCCGGTCGGGAAGCCGGCGCCACCGCGGCCGCGGATGTTGGAGTCCTTGACGGCGTCGATGATCGCCTGCGGCTCCATGGACAGGGCCTTGCTCAGCGCCCGGTAGCCGCCGTGGTGCCGGTAGGTCGCCAGTGTCCAGGACTGCGGGTCGTCCCAGAACTTCGTCAGGATCGGAGTCAGCGTGTCGGTCACTTCGAGCCGTCCTTCCGGTCCGTGCTGTCGGTGCTGGCGCGCTCTGCACCACTGCTCGAGCCACTACCCGAGCCATTGCCCGAGCCATTGCCCGAGCCGTCGGGGGCGGTCCAGCCGCGCTCCTGGGCGATCTTGAGGCCGAGCAGGGATGCCGGCCCCGCGCCCACGCCCTCGTCGCCGCGGCCGTCGTGGAAGCCCGCAAGCACTCGCGAGACCTCCTTGAACGTGCAGACCTTGGCGGCGCCGCGTGTCGGTGTGACGTCCTTGCCGGCGCGCAGGTCCTCGACGAGCCCGATGGCGCTCTCCGGCGTCTGGTTGTCGAAGAACTCCCAGTTGGCCATGACGACCGGGGCATAGTCGCAGGCGGCGTTGCACTCGACCCGCTCGAGGGTCACCTTGCCGTCCCCGGTGGTCTCGTCGTGGCCGATCCCGAGGTGCTCGGACAGCCGGTCGAAGATGAGGTCGCCGCCCATGATCGCGCAGAGCGTGTTGGTGCAGACGCCGACGGTGTACTCACCGTTGGGGTGGCGCTTGTACTGCGTGTAGAAGGTCGCCACGCCGCTGACCTCGGCCTCGGTCAGGTCGAGCACCTCGGCGCAGAAGGCCACACCGCGGCCGGTCACGTAGCCGTCGACCGACTGCACGAGGTGCAGCAGCGGCAGGAGCGCGGAGCGCTTCTGGGGGTACCGGGCGATGACCTCGGCGGCGTCCGCGTGTAGGCGCTCGAGGACGTCGGCGGCATACGGGGCCTTGGACTCGGCGCTGACGCGGAAGAAGCCGGATGCGGTGGCAGTGTGTTCGGGGCCGGCCATCAGCGGTCCACACCTCCCATGACGGGGTCGATCGAGGCCACCGCGACGATGACGTCGGCGAGCTGCCCGCCTTCGCACACGGCAGCCACGGCCTGCAGGTTGTTGAAGCTCGGGTCGCGGAAGTGCGCGCGGTAGGGGCGCGTGCCGCCGTCGGAGACGAGGTGGCAGCCGAGCTCGCCCTTGGGGGACTCGACGGCCTGGTACGCCTGGCCCGGCGGGACCCGGAAACCCTCGGTGACGAGCTTGAAGTGGTGGATCAGCGACTCCATCGAGGTGCCCATGATCTCGCGGATGTGGTCGAGGCTGTTGCCCAGGCCGTCGCCACCGAGCGCCAGCTGCGCCGGCCACGCGATCTTCTTGTCCTCGACCATGACCGGACCCTCCGAGGCCTGGAGGCGGTCGATGCACTGCTCGACGATCTTGAGCGACTCGTACATCTCGTCGATGCGCACGCGCAGCCGGCCGTAGGCGTCCGCGCTCGTGCGGGTGATGACGTCGAAGTCATAGGTCTCGTAGCCGCAGTACGGGTCGAGCTTGCGCAGGTCGTGCGGCAGACCCGCCGAGCGGAGCATCGGCCCGGTGATGCCGAGGGCCATGCAGCCGGTCAGGTCGAGCACGCCGACGTCGACCGTGCGCCCCTTGAGGATCGGGTTCTCGTTGAGCAGCGCCTCGAGCTCACCGAGGCCGCGGCGCACCTGCGGCACCATCTCGCGCAGCGCGTCGATCGCGCCGGGCGGCAGGTCCTGGGCCACGCCGCCGGGACGGATGTACGCGTTGTTCATCCGCAGGCCGGTGACCATCTCGAAGATGCGCAGCACCCGCTCGCGCTCGCGGAACGCCACGGTCATGACCGTCGTCGCGCCCATCTCCATGCCGCCGGTGCCGAGGCACACGGTGTGGGAGTTGATCCGCGAGAGCTCCATCATCAGGACGCGGATGACGTTGGCCCGCTCGGGCACCTGGCCGGTGATCCCGAGGAGCTTCTCCATCGCGAGGCAGTAGGCGGCCTCCTGGAACATGGACGTGAGGTAGTCCATGCGCGTGCAGAAGGTGACGCCCTGCACCCAGGAGCGGTACTCCATGTTCTTCTCGATGCCGGTGTGGAGGTATCCGATGCCGGCGCGTGCCTCCGTGACCGTCTCGCCGTCGATCTCGAGGATGAGGCGGAGCACGCCGTGGGTCGACGGGTGCTGCGGCCCCATGTTGACGACGATGCGCTCCTCGTTGAGCGAGGTCGCCTCGTCGACGAGGTCGTTCCAGTCGCCGCCGGCGGCGTTGAAGACGCGAGCGCCCTCGGCCGCCTCCTCGTCGGCGACGGACGTGGCGTAGACGTCGTTGGCTCCCTCGTCGGGGATGTCCGTCTGGGTGAACTCGGTGTGCGTGCTCATCAGTTGTACGACCTCCGCTGGTCCGGCGGCGGGACGGTGGCGCCCTTGTACTCGACCGGGATGCCGCCGAGGGGGTAGTCCTTGCGCTGGGGGTGGCCCGGCCAGTCGTCGGGCATGAGGATGCGGGTCAGGGCCGGGTGCCCGTCGAACTCGATGCCGAACATGTCCCACGTCTCGCGCTCGTGCCAGTCGTTGGCCGGGTAGACGGACACGACCGACGGGATGTGGCGGTCGTCGTCGGGGCACGACACCTCGAGCCGGACGCGCCGGCCGCCGTGGGTGATCGACAGCAGGTGGTAGACGGCGTGGAGCTCCTCGCCCGTCCGGTCGGGGTAGTGCACGCCGGACACGCCGACGCAGATCTCGAAGCGCAGCGACGGGTCGTCGCGCAGCACCCGGACGACCGCCAGCAGGTGCTCGCGGCGCACGTTGATGGTCATCTCGCCGCGGTCGATGACGACGCTCGAGACGGCCTCGGCGTAGGACGCCGTGCCGCCGACGAGGCCGCGCTCGAGGTTATCGGCGATCTCGTCGAAGTAGCCGCCGTAGGGCCGCTCGGCCGCGCCGGCAATGATGATCGGGCGCCTCAGCCCGCCGTAGCCGGAGGTGTCGCCGCCCTGGGTGGTCCCGAACATCCCGGTGCGCATCCCGACGACGCGCGGGCCGGTCGGGTTGGCGCCTTCGGTCTGGGCGAGCTCGATCTCGCCGGGCGTGATTCCGGAGGTCTGGTCCTTGGTGGTGTCGGCGTTCACGACGTTCGTGCCGTCCTTGGTGGCGTCACCGTCGCTCATGCGAGCAGGCCCTTCATCTGGTGGGTGGGCGTCGCCGTGAGGGCGGCCTCCTCCGCGGCCCGCGCCGCCTCCTCGCGGTTGACGCCGAGGGGCGAGGTCTGGATCTGGTGGTGCAGCTCGATGATCGCGTTGAGCAGCATCTGCGGGCGGGGCGGACAGCCGGGCAGGTAGATGTCGACCGGGATGATGTGGTCGACGCCCTGGACGATCGCGTAGTTGTTGAACATGCCGCCGGAGCTGGCGCACACGCCCATCGAGATGACCCACTTCGGGTTCGGCATCTGGTCGTAGACCTGGCGCACGACCGGGGCCATCTTCTGGCTGACGCGGCCGGCGACGATCATGAGGTCCGCCTGCCGGGGCGTCGCCGAGAAGCGCTCCATACCGAAGCGGGCGATGTCGTAGTCCGGCGTGCCCACGGCCATCATCTCGATCGCACAGCAGGCGAGACCGAACGTGGCCGGCCAGATCGAGGCCTTGCGCATGTAGCCCGCGAGCGACTCGACAGTCGAGAGCAGGAACCCGGCTGGGAGCTTCTCCTCGAGACCCATTGCTTACTCCTTACCTTTCAGTCCCACTCGAGCCCGCCGCGCCGCCACACATAGGCGTAGGCGACGAAGACGGTGAGGATGAACAGGACCATCTCGACCAGCGCGAAGAGGCCGAGCTTGTTGAAGGCCACCGCGAACGGATAGAGGAAGACCGACTCGATGTCGAAGATGATGAAGAGCATCGCCGTCAGGTAGTACTTGATCGGCACGCGCCCCCCGCCCGTGGGGTGCGGGCTCGGCTGGATGCCGCACTCGTAGGCCTCGAGCTTGGCGCGGTTGTAGCGCTTCGGGCCGACGACGAGCGAGGTGAAGACCGACAGCGCGGCGAACGCGAAGCCGAGCCCCAGCATGAACAGGATCGGGACGTAGGAGTTCATCCGATGTCACGTGCCTTTCGGTCCGGCGTGTCATGACTTATGCGCGGCGCACCCATCCTAGGGGCGTCGGCGACGATTGTGCTCGGCGTCACAATGCCCGCCAGGCGGCATACGGGAGCGGGTCTCATGCGTTCGGCGCCATCCGGGAGAGGGTGTTGATGATGCGGTCGCTCGCGCCCTTGCCGTCCGGGTCGGCCAGGTTGGCCATGATCTTGAGCAGGAAGCGCATGAGCGTCGTGCGAGGCAGGCCGTACTTGGTCGCGAGGCGCATCACCTCGGGGTTGCCGATCGCGTGGGCGAACCACCGGCCGAGCGTGAAGTAGCCCCCGAGCTCGTCCTTCATCACCTTCGGGTATGCCGCCAGCACCCGCTCGCGCTCCGCGTCGCTCGGGCGCGCGAGCGCCTGCGAGACGAGCTCGGCACCCACCCGCGCCGCCTCGAGGGCGTAGTCGATGCCCTCGCCGTTGAACGGGTTGACCATGCCGCCGGAGTCGCCCACGAGCAGCAGGCCGTCGGCGTAGAGCGGCGACCGGTTGAAGCCCATCGGCAGCGCGGCGCCGCGGATCGGGCCGGCGGACTCGTCGTGCTCGAGCTGCCAGTCGGCGTCGATGTCCTCGACCCACCGGCGCATGACGTCCTTGTAGTCGGTCTTCTGGAAGGCCGAGGTCGTGTCGAGCGTGCCGAGGCCGACGTTGGTGCGGCCGTCCTCGAGCGGGAAGAGCCAGCCGTAGCCGGGCATGAGGATGCGGTTGCCGGAGTCGTCGCGGGTCCACAGCTCGAGGTGCGACTCGAGGTAGTCGTCGCGGCGCGGGGTCGTGTAGTAGGCCCGCACGGCGACGCCCATGACGCGGTCCTCGCGCTTGGTCCGGCCCACGGCGGTGGCCAGCCGCGAGGAGACGCCGTCGCTCGCGATGACGATGGGGGCGCGGTAGGTGACAGCCTCGCCGACGGCTCGCCCGTTGTCGTCAAGGCGCTTGGCGGTGACTCCCGTGACCCGGCCCGCGGCGTCGCGGACGGGGCCCGTGACGCTGGTGCGCTCGTGCAGCACGGCGCCCTTGCGCTCGGCGTGGCGGGCGAGGGTCTCGTCGAGCTGGGCGCGGGTGCGGACCATGCCATAGGACGGGAAGGTGTCGGTCTCGGGCCAGTCCAGCAGGAGGGTGTGGCCGCCGCCCTTGATCCGCAGGCCGCGCGTGCGCTGCCAGCCCGTCGTGTCGACGCCGAGCGAGATGAGCTCCTTGGTCGCGCGCGGGGTCAGGCCGTCGCCACAGATCTTGTCGCGCGGGAAGGCGGACTTCTCCAGCAGCACGACGTCGCGACCGTGGTCGGCGAGGTACGCCGCGGTAGCACTGCCACCCGGACCGGCGCCGACGACGATGACGTCGGCCCGCTCGACCGGTGCCCCGATGCCCGCGGACGGGCTCGGTGCGAGGCTCGAAGTGCTCATCTCTCCCTGGTGCTTCCGAGGTGCTTGTGAAGAACTTCACGAACTATCTGGGGAGTCTATTCCCGTGTTTTCCGGCTTGTCAGATAAGGCATGCCTAACCCGTCGAGTGGCCCCTCCGTCACACCCGGCCACCGGCGCGGGGTGGCCCGCGTGGGGTTCGGTGTGACGGAGGGGCCACTCGACGCTGCGGGGTCAGCGCTTGACGGCGCTGTGCAGCGCGACGATGCCGCCCGAGAGGTTCGTCCAGCGCACCGCGGTCCAGCCCGCCTGCTCGATGGTGCGGGCCAGCTCACCCTGCGGCGGCCAGGCCCGGATCGACTCCGCGAGGTAGACGTAGGACTCCGGGTTCGACGACGTACGTCGTGCGATCGGGGGCAGGGCCCGCATGACGTAGTTCGAGTAGACCGTGCGGAAGACCTTGTTGACGGGCTGGCTGAACTCGCAGACCAGCAGGCGGCCGCCCGGCTTGGTCACGCGGAGGAACTCCTTGAGGGCCTGCTCGGTGTCGGCGACGTTGCGCAGCCCGAAGCTCATCGTCACCACGTCGAAGCTCGCGTCGGCGAAGGGCAGGTGCATCGCGTCGGCTGCCGTGAACGCCATGTCCGGGCGGCGTCGGTGTCCAACGCGGAGCATGCCGAGCGAGAAGTCCGCCGGCACGACCTCGATCTCGCGGTCGGCCCAGGGCTCGCTCGAGGTGCCCGTCCCGGCCGCGATGTCGAGGATCCGCTCCCCCGGCCTGGCATCGACCGCCTTGACCACAGCGCGGCGCCACAGGCGGTCCTGACCCAGCGAGAGCACGTCGTTGGTCACGTCGTACTTGTCGGCAACGGTGTCGAACATCGACGCCACGTCGACCGGCTTCTTGTCCAGCTGGGCTCGGGTCATGAGGTCATCCTCGCAAAGCCACCTGCCGCCGCGCACGGGGCCGTCACCACCCTCGTCGAGCGGGCGTGGTCACGCGTACGGGTGGGGCGGCCGTAGAGTGTCAACCGATGTCAACGCTTCCCGCCCCCGAAGCGCCGTCTCCGTCCGCCGGCCCGACGGTCGTCGTCCGTTCGGTCCCGCTGGCCAGCACGGACCCTCTGCTCTCGTTCCTGCCCGCGGACCAGCGACACGACGAGCTCGTCTCATGGGTCCGCCGTGGCGAGGGAGTCGTGGGCTGGGGAGCCGCGCTGACCTTCGAGGCTCACGGCGCCGGGCGCTTCCGTGATGCCGAGTCGTGGTGGCGCGAGGTCGTGCATCACGCAGTGGTCCGGGACGAGCTCGAGCTGCCGGGCACCGGTCTGGTCTGCTTCGGGTCCTTCCCCTTCGCGGACGACTCCAGCGAGTCCGCGCGCCTCGTCGTGCCCTCGACCATCATCGGCCGACGCGGCGGCAGGACATGGCTGACGACCGTCTCTCTCGACCCGCAGCTGACGTTCATCGAAACACCAAGGGCCGCAAGCGATCCCATGCCTCCGAGGGGGGTCGCCTTCGCCGACGGCGAGATCTCGCCGGCCGCCTACGCTCACGCGGTCGCCGAAGCGGTGACCCGGATCAACGCGGGCGAGCTCGACAAGGTGGTCCTCGCGCGCGACCTCGTCGCGACGGCCGACGACCCCATCGACCCACGCTGGCTGCTTCGTCGTCTCGCCGAGCGCTACGAGAACACCTGGGTCTTCGCGGTGAGCGGACTGGTCGGCGCGACGCCCGAGCTGCTCGTCAGGCGGGACCAGGGCCTCATCACCTCGCGGGTGCTGGCCGGCACGATCCGGCGCACCGGCGACGACGCCAAGGACCTCGCGCTCGCCGCATCGCTCGCGCGCTCGTCGAAGGACCTCGAGGAGCACGAGTATGCCGTCCGCTCCGTCGCGGACGCACTCGCCCCGCACTGCTCGTCGATGAACGTGCCGGAGGCGCCGTTCGTCCTGCACCTGCCCAACGTCATGCACCTCGCGACCGACGTCGCCGCGGTGAGCGCGGACGAGGCGTCCTCCTTGACGCTTGCGGCCTCGCTGCACCCGTCGGCCGCGGTGGGCGGCACGCCGACGGCTCGCGCCGTCGAGGTGATCGGGGAGCTCGAGCGCATGGACCGGGGCAGGTACGCCGGCCCGGTCGGGTGGATGGACGCCCACGGCGACGGCGCCTGGGGAATCGCGCTGCGCAGCGGGGCCCTAGCCCCCGACGACCCGTCACAGATCAGGCTGTATGCCGGGTGCGGCATCGTCGCCGGGTCCGACCCCGAGTCGGAGGTGGCGGAGTCCAACGCCAAGCTCATCCCGATGCGTGACGCCCTCGCGAGTGACTGAACCCGGCGACATGACCTCCGCCCCCACCGCCCCCGCTCTCGCCCTCCGGGTGCTGCAGGAGCTGTGGCTCGGTGGGGTGCGCGACGTCGTGATCGCCCCGGGGTCGCGCTCGGCGCCGCTCGCCCTGTCGCTCGACGCCGCCGACGAGCGCGGCGACCTGCGCCTGCACGTGCGGGTCGACGAGCGGTCCGCGGGGTTCCTCGCTCTCGGGCTCGCCGTCGGGTCGCGGCGGCCGGTGGCCGTGGTGACGACGTCCGGCACGGCCGTCGGCAACCTGCTGCCGGCCGTGATGGAGGCGCACCACTCCGGCCGCCGGCTCGTGGTCGTGAGCGCTGACCGGCCCGACCGGCTGCGGGGCACCGGCGCCAACCAGACCACGCACCAGGCCGGGATCTTCACCACGTTCGCGCCGTGTCACGACCTGACGGCAGCGACGCCTGACGCCGACCTCGAGTCCGCTGTGGCACAGGCGTGCTCGCGGCGAGGGCCCAGCCAGCTCAATGTCCAGCTCGACGGCGACCTGCTCCCTGACGACCCCGACCGCGAGACCTGGTGGCGGCGCCCATCCCCTGCGCGCCGCGACTCCGCGGGGGCAGCAATGGACAGTGGAAACGGGGTCGACCGCTTCTACCGCTCTGTCTCCGCGGCGAACGTCGAGCCGTCCGTCGACGTGTCGGCCGGCGGCGCGGTCCTTCCGCTCGGGCCGCGCACGGTCGTCGTGGCCGGTGACGACGCCGGGCCGGCCGCCCGGCTGCTCGCCGAGTCCGCGAACTGGCCCATGCTCGCCGAGCCGACGAGCGGGGCCCGCATCGGCAGCCAGGCGATCCGCACCGGTCGGCTGCTCCTGACGACGGACCTGCGCGGCGACATCGAGCGCGTCGTCGTGATCGGCCATCCGACGCTGTCCCGGCCCGTGACCAGCCTCATCAGCGACTCCTCGCTCGAGGTGGTCTCGGTGCGCGGCCGCAGCGGTGTCGCGACCGACCCCGGCCGGGTCGCAGCTGTCGTCGACGAGGTCCCGAGGGTCGAGTCCGCTGACGACCCGGCGTGGTTCGCGGAATGGCGGGAGGCCGACGACCGGCTGGGGCGCCTCATCGACGAGGACCTGGACGCGGCCCAGGACGCCGCCGGCGACCTATCGCCGCTCCTCGTCGCCGCCGCCGTCGCCCGTGCCGTGGGCTCCCACACGACCCTCGTCGTCGGGTCGTCGAACCCGGTCCGCGACCTCGACGTGATGGCGGCCCCGTGGCCGCCTCTGGAGCACCGTTTCGTGGTGGGCAACCGGGGTCTCGCCGGCATCGACGGGATGGTGTCGACGGCGGTCGGGATCGCGCTCGGCCGGTCCTCCGCGTCACGCACGATCGCCTTCATGGGCGACGTCACCTTCCTGCATGACACCAACGGCCTGCTCGTCGGTCCCCGCGAGCCCCGGCCGGACCTGACGATCGTCGTGCTCAGCGACGACGGCGGCGCCATCTTCAGCACCCTCGAACAGGGCGACCGCCGCTATGCCAGTGCGTTCGAGCGGGTCTTCGGCACCCCGCACGGCACCGATCTCGAGGCGGTGTGCGCCGCCCACCACACGGCATACGAGCGGGTCGCCGACCTCGCCCGCCTGGAAGCCGCGCTGGCGGAGAGCCCTAGCGGCACAAGGGTTCTGGAGGTTCCGGTGTCACGCAGCGACCGGCGGGACGAGGCCGCACGGCTGCGCGCCCTGGCCCAGCAGGCCGTGCCACGCCACGACGCGAGCCGATAGGGCGGGAGCGTCAGAGCGGGTCCGGCACGGGCCACTGCGAGGGGGTGCCGGGCTCGGACTTCAGCGCGGCTTCGACCAGCTCTGTGTTGTCACGCGCCTCGCGGCCGTCGGGGTGAAACCTCGTGTCCTCCAGGCCGATCCGAACGTCGTAGCCGGCTGCTTGGGCCCACCGCAGCACAGGCCACGCCCACTGCTGCTCGCCGTGGACGAGCACCGGGGCGGGTGACATGCCCAGGGCTGCGAGGATCCGCTCGGCCGCCCAGTGCCCGTCCGAGCCCGGTGTGCGGCCCGGGATGACCTCGACCAGCACGCGCTCGACCTGCCAGGGCCAGTTCGTCGAGACGAACCGGGTCGCGGCCTTCGGCGTCCAGATCCCTGCCTCGACACCGGATCCCTTGTCCCGCAAGGCGGCTGCCACCTCGATCGCGCCGTCCTCGTGCCAGTTCACGCTCGCACAGTCCGGGCCGCCAAGGTCAGGTGACGGCCACTCCGAGATGTGGGCGAGCTTGCGCCTGGTGCTGTCGGCGATGCCGTCGCGAGTGGTGACGCTGACCCGCAGGCCCGGGGTCGCGGCTCGGATCGCCGTGACGGCATCGACGACCTGCCGGGTCTCGAGCGTCTCGCGGCCATGCTCGTCTCGAGGGTGGACGTGCACCATGTAGGCCCCCGCGTCCACAGCCGCGGCTGCCGCGGCAGCGAGCTCAGCGGCAGTGATGGGCACCCGCGGGTGGGTGCCCGGAGCGCGGTCGCCGTTGAGGCAGGCGGTGATCACCGTGCGCTCCGGCCACCGTCGACGAGCGCGAGGCAACGGACCAGCCGAGCGCGCCACCAGGCCTGCCGGTCGGGTGGGACTGCCAGCGCCTCCAGCAACGCCGCGTCGGGCCGTGGACGCGCTGCGGGCGAGAGCGTGCCGGCCACCGGCCTCAAGGCAGGCGCCGCGACGTCACGGTCGAAGAGCCCGACCGTGCCCAGTCCGCAGGCATGGTCGAGCGTCGGCAGCGCCGCCGCGAGGGCCACTCCGGCAGCGATGCCCACGCTGGTGTCGAGGGCCGAGGACACGACCGCCGGCAGCCCGCAGTCGTCCACGATGTCGAGCGCACGAGTCACGCCGCCCAGCGGCGCCGTCTTGACCACGACGATGTCGGCGGCCGCCAGGCGCGCCACGCGCTGCGGGTCGTCGGCCTTTCGGATGGACTCGTCAGCAGCGATCCGCACGCCGATACCGTTGCGCGCCAACGCCTTTCGCAGGTCGGCCAGCTCTTCCACGGTCGCACACGGCTGTTCCGCGTACTCAAGGTCGTATGCCGCGAGCTTGCCCAGCGCGTCCACGGCCGCGGCCGCGTCCCAGGCGCCGTTTGCGTCGACGCGGATCCGCGCGGACGGGCCCATCGCGTCGCGGACGGCCGCGACCCGGTCCAGGTCGTCGGAGAGCGACTGCCCGGCCTCGGCGACCTTGACCTTCGCCGTCGTGCAGCCGTCGAACCGGGCCAGCACGCCGGGCACCTGGTCAGGACCGACCGCGGGGACCGTGGCGTTCACGGGGACCGCGGCGCGAACGGGAGCCGGCCACCCGGCATACGCGGCCTCGATGCCGGAGCCCAGCCAGCGCGAAGCCTCCTCGTCGGGGTACTCGACGAACGGCGCAAACTCCCCCCAGCCGCGCGGGCCTTCGAAGACGACCGCCTCGCGCACCGTGACCCCGCGGAACCGCACTCGCATCGGGAGCGCGACGACGTGCGCGTGCTCGAGCAGCTCTGCGGCGTCGGGCAGCGGGCTCATGAACCCATCATGACCGACGGCCCGCGGCGGGACCGACCGGCCCGCGCGGGCCGGGCATGGATCGGCAGGCTCAGTGGCCGGACGGGAACGCCTCGTGGCGGTCGCGGGACGGGTCCGGCTCGTCCGCGGGCGGGGTGGACGCGGTCGGCTGAGACTGGTCCGGCGTCCCGTGGTCGACGTAGTGGTCGCGGTAGTAGCCATGGTCGCCATAGCGCCCGTACCGGCCGTGGCTGCCCGGGCCGCACGCATACCAGGCCCGACGGCGAGCGCCGCCGACGATCCACACGAAGGGGATGAGCCAGAACAGGCCGTGCCCCGACGCTCCCAGAGCGATCGCGATGAGCGCGATGCCCGCGACGATGAAGATGCGTGGCACGAACACGATGGCCTCCTTGGACGTCTCCGGGGTTCCCGGCACGTCTTCACGCTACGCCGCGGACCTGTCGACACCCGTGCAGGTCTGTCAGCGCTTGCCCCTGACAGATGTCACGGGTCCCAGGGCAGGACGGGCCCAAGAGCCCTCGAGGTGCCGCTGAGGGCCGGTCAGGAGCCAAGCCGCACGTCACGAGGGTTCTCGACGGCGCAGGCGATGCGATCGGTGTGGACCTGCGACATCTGCGGGAGGGCGTCCAGCGGGAACCACCGGGCTTCGGTGGACTCGTCGTCGCCAGGGCGGGGGTCACCGGAGACCCAGCGGCAGCGGAAGGTGTGGTCGACGTACTGCCCCAGGTCACCGTTGGCGTGCCTGATCACGCCGGTCGCGCGCACCCAGACGAGCCGCTCGATCTCCGCGACGACGCTGGCCTCCTCGAGCACCTCGCGGACGGCGGCGAGGTGAGGGTGCTCCCCGGGGTCGACGATGCCGGTGACCGACGTCCACTCGCCGTTGTCGGACCGCTTCACGAGCAGCGCCTCCGGGCCGTGCGGACCGTCGCGCAGCACGACCGCGGTCACTCCCGGCATCCACAACAGCTCCCGGCCGACCATGGTGCGCAGATGGGCCACGTAGGCGGGGATCGGCATGGCCTCGACCCTAGCCCGCGTAGGCTGCGCGCCGTGACGACCCAGCAGGTATCCGAGATCTTCGACCCCGCCGAGTGGACCGCTGTCGACGGCTTCGACTTCACCGACATCACGTACCACCGCCGGCGCGCGGTCGCGGGGCGGCCGCACGCCGAGTCGGGAGTCGTGCGTATCGCGTTCGACCGCCCTGAGGTGCTCAACGCGTTCCGTCCGCACACGGTCGACGAGCTCTACCGGGCGCTGGACCACGCGCGGATGACGCCGGACGTCGGGGTCGTGCTCATCACCGGCAACGGCCCATCCCCCAGGGAAGGCGCTTGGGCGTTCTGTTCCGGGGGTGACCAGCGCATCCGGGGCCGCTCGGGCTACCAGTACGCGAGCGGCGACACCGCCGAGACCGTCGACGACGTCCGCACCAAGGCGCACGGCGGCCGCCTGCACATCCTCGAGGTCCAGCGCCTCATCCGCACCATGCCGAAGGTGGTCGTCGCTGTCGTGCCAGGGTGGGCCGCGGGCGGCGGCCACTCGCTCCATGTCGTCTGCGACCTGACCATCGCCTCGCGCGAGCACGCCCGGTTCAAGCAGACGGACGCCGACGTGGGGTCGTTCGACGCGGGCTACGGCAGCGCCTACCTGGCTCGCATGGTCGGTCAGAAGCGCGCTCGGGAGATTTTCTTCCTCGGCCGCGCGTACTCCGCCGAGGACATGCAGCGGATGGGCGCGGTCAACATCGTCGCCGACCATGCCGACCTCGAGAAGGAGGCGCTGCAGGTCGCGACGGAGATCATGGGCAAGAGCCCGCAGGCCCAGCGCATGCTGAAGTTCGCCTTCAACCTCGTCGACGACGGCCTCATGGGGCAGCAGGTGTTCGCGGGCGAGGCGACGCGTCTGGCGTACATGACCGACGAGGCGATCGAGGGCCGTGACCAGTTCCTCGAGAAGCGCGACCCGGACTGGTCCCCATACCCCTGGTACTACTGACACCGCCGGCCGCGTCCCGTCGGACACATCAAGTCCCCGGGGTGGGCGGCTGCGCCGCACGGCGGTCCGCGGCGGACACCGCTTGATGTGTCGGACAGGACGCGGCCGGGCTGGACACCCGAAGAGCCCAGGGACAAGGCAGGATTGAGGCGTGGACACGCGCGACGACCGCTCCCCAGACGCTGGTCGCCGCGCGCCCCGGCCCAGTCCACCGGGCGACGACGTGCCCGAAGGGGGCCGGCCGGCCGACTACCGGCCCTCGGCCGGGACGACCGCGGCCAACGCCACCCGCTCGATCGGCCGCGGGATCGGCCGCGCCGCAACCGGCACCGCCAGGCTGACAGCCCGCTCGGGGAGGTATGCCGCAGCCAAGGCCCACGCGTACACCCATTCGGGCGGCGCCGGCGAGAGTGGCCTGGCCCGCGTGACCGAGCTGCACGCGACGAACACCGTCGGCGACACGGTCATGGCCCTGGCCCTCGCGGGCACGCTCTTCTTCAACCCGCAGACGGCGCAGGCCCGCAGCCAGGTCGCGATGTTCCTGCTGCTGACGATGGTCCCGTTCGCGCTCGTCGCGCCTCTCATCGGACCCCTGCTCGACCGCTTCTCGCACGGCCGCCGCTGGGCGATCGGCACGACGATGGCGGTCCGGGCATTCCTCTGCTGGGTCCTCGCCGAGGCCATCGGCAACCACAGCGGCTGGGTCTTTCCGGCCGCGCTCGGATGCCTGGTCGCCTCGCGCGCGTACACGATCTCCCGAGCGGCCGCCGTCCCGCGGGTGGTTCCCGCCGGCACGACTCTCGTGCGGGCGAACTCCCGGAACTCGATGGCCGGTGTCGTCGGCGCGGTCATCGGCGGCGCGCTGGGCGGCCTGGCCATGCTCGCCGGCCCCGAGTGGGCGCTACGGGTCGCCTTCGTCGCGTTCGTGGTCGGCACCGTCCAGGCCATCCGCCTCCCCGAGCAGGTCGACTCATCGGTTGGGGAGCTGCATCCGGAGGACACGACGCCGATCCCGGTCCCTCCCCCACGAGCGGCCGCAGGCGCCGCGACCGGTGCGCCGGCCAGCTCGCTACGCGGCACCCAACGACGGTGGACCGACGGCCCGGCCCGACGGCATACCGGCCCCGGGCGGCACGGCTCAGAAGACGAGGCGATCACGATCGACTCGCTGGGAGTCATCGGCCGCTTCAGGAGGCGCAAGCAGGCGATCCCGTGGCCGGTCAAGCACGCCCTGTGGTCGACCGGCGGCACCCGGGTCCTCACCGGGTTCATCATCACGTTCATGGCGTTCCTGGCCCGTGAGCACCCGCTCGACGGCATGCGCGCCGAGCTCGTCCTGGGTCTCGTTGCGGCGGCCATCGGCGTCGGCAACGGCCTCGGCAGCCTCGTCGGCAACATCGTCAAGGACGACCGCCCCGAGCGGATCGCGATGCTCTCGGTGCTCGCCGCCACGCTCTGCTGCGTGGCGACGGCCATCTGGTACGGCATCGTCACGCTCGTCCTGCTGGGCCTGGTGCTCGGTCTGTCGTCCCAGCTGGCCAAGCTCTGCTTCGATGCACTCGTGCAGCGCGAGGTCCCCGAGAACGTCCGCACGTCCGTCTTCGCGTGGTCCGAGACGATGCTGCAGATCCTCTGGGTCGCCGGCGGCGCACTCGGGATCATGCTGCCGCTCAACCCGTACCTCGGCTTCTCGGTCTGCGCGGCCGCCCTCGTCTGGACGGTGCTCATGGCCGCCCGGCAGCGCCGCGTCGCCGGCCCTCCGTCCACGAGCCCACGGGTGAGGCGCGCCTGATGACGACACCCTCCCCACGCCCGCTGGCGGTGCCGGCCGGGCCGGACGTCCTCCACGTGCTGCCCGAGCTCGAGGCCGCACTCGCCGGGTCGTCGCCGGTGCTGCCGTATGCCGCTGGGGGGCCTCCCCCGGTCGTGGCACCCCACGACTCCGGCGAGCTGCCCGAACGGCTCGCCGTCGTTGTCGGCACGTCGGGGTCCACCGGCCGGCCCAAGCAGGCGATGCTCATCGCGGACGCACTCGAGCGGTCCGCCTGGGCGACCCACCATGTGCTCGGGGGCAGCGGGGCGTGGCTGCTGGCGATGCCCGCCCACCACATCGCCGGCCTGCAGGTCCTGCTGCGCTCGATCGCCGCCGGCACGACCCCTGGCGTCGTCGACCTGGCAGGCGGTTTCACGGCGACCGGTTTCGCCCGCGCCGCGCGGACCCTCACGACCACCCCGTCCGCGCGGCGCCGGTACACCGCGCTCGTGCCGACCCAGCTCGCACGCCTGCTCGACGACGCCGATGGGCTGGCCGCGCTGCGGTCGTTCGACGGGGTGCTCGTCGGCGGCGCCTCGACGCCCGCCTCGATGGTCGAGCGGGCCCGCCGGCTGGACGTGGCACTGACCCTGACCTACGGCATGAGCGAGACCGCCGGCGGCTGCGTCTACGACGGCACCCCGCTGGCCGTGAGCCGGGTCCACATCGACAACGACCGGCACGTCGTGCTCGGCGGCGACACCGTCGCCCACGGCTACTTGGCCGCGCCGGAGCTCACCGCGGACGCCTTCGTCACCGACCCGGATGGGGTCAGGTGGTTCCGCACCGACGACCTCGGACACTTCGACGACGACGGCCTGCTCGTCATCGACGGCCGCGCCGACGACGTCATCAACACCGGCGGCCTCAAGATCACGCCGGGCGTCGTCGAGGACGCCATCTCCCGGCACCTGCACGACGTCGTCGACGTCGTCGTCCTCGGCCTGCCCGACCCCGAGTGGGGCGAAGTGGTCTGCGCGGCGGTCACCCTCGTCGACCCGACGGGGCTCCTCACCGCGCGCGACCTGCGGTCCCGGCTGCGCGGCATACTGCCCGACGCCGCCCTGCCCCGGCAGGTCCTCGTCCTGCCCGCGATCCCCCAGCGCGGCCCCGGCAAACCCGACCGGGCCGCGATCCGTACTGCGTTTCAGGAGCAGGCGTCTCACGGTGGCAAGATGGGGGTGTAGCTCACCCCCGCCCCCGATTGGAGAACCGCCGTGCTGCGCGTCGTGCTCGTCGCTCTGGTGGTCTTCGCGACGATCTACGCCCTGGTGGACTGCGTGCAGACCGACCGGCGGCTCGTGCGGATCATGCCCAAGGCGGTGTGGCTCATCGCCGTGCTCGTCCCGATCGCCGGGCCGGTCTTCTGGCTCCTCGCCGGCCGCGCCGACGCGCGCGGCGGCCGGGCGCAACGCGGTCCACGCGGTCCACGGGGGCCACGCGGGCCGAGCCGGCCGCCCGGTCCGATGGGCCCCGACGACGACCCGGACTTCCTCCGCAAGCTCTGAGCGCGGCCCCCGCCGAGCACGGTCGCGGCCCTCTCGCCCGCGCGCGACGCCCACCGCTCGCACCGACCTCCGACCCGCCCGTTCCTGCACCCGGACCCGAAGGACCCACGACACCCATGGCCACGCTGTCCCAGTGGATCGAGGGCGCCCGGCCCCGCACGCTGCCCGCCGCCGTCTCGCCGATCGTCGTCGGGACGGGTGCGGCCTACCAGACGGGCCACGTCGTGTGGGCGTATGCCGTTCTCGCCCTCGTCGTGGCCCTGGCCCTCCAGGTGGGGGTGAACTACGCGAACGACTACTCGGACGGCATCCGCGGCACCGACGAGGTCCGGGTCGGGCCGGTCCGCCTCGTGGGCCAGCGCCTCGCCCACCCGCGCTCCGTCAAGCTGGCGGCGTTCGCCTGCTTCGGCTTCGCCGGACTCGTCGGCCTCGCCCTCGTCGCCCTCTCCGGCCTCTGGGTCATGCTGCTCATCGGCGCCGCCGCCATCGTCGCCGCGTGGTACTACACCGGCGGCAAGCACCCGTACGGCTACCTCGGCCTCGGTGAGCTGTTCGTCTTCGTCTTCTTCGGCCTCGTCGCGACGGTCGGCACCATGGCGACGATGACCCCGCCCACGGCCGCCTGCTGGTGGGGCGCCGTCGGCGTGGGCTCTCTCGCGTCGGCGATCCTCGTCGCGAACAACCTGCGCGACATCCCGACGGACCGCGAGCACGGCAAGCGCACTCTCGCAGTCCGCATGGGGGACAAGGGAACTCGCTCCTTCTACGTCGTGCTCGTGGCCGTGTCTTTCGCCATGACCGTCCTCGCCTCCTCGACGTCGAGATGGGCGTTGCTCGCCCTGCTCGCCTCCCCGCTGCTCATCGCGCCGATGCGCGCGGTGGTCGGTGGTGCGACCGGGCGCGGCCTCATCCCGGCCCTCGCCGGCACGGGCCGGTTCCAGCTCGCCTGGTCGGTGCTGCTCGGCGTCGGCCTCGCCCTCGGCCACTCCTGACCCTTCTCGCAAACGGGTGACAGAAGCGCCCCGCAGTGCCACCGTGGTCGGGAGCGAACGCGGGGTGGGGCATGGCAGAAGACATCGACGTCGTCGTCGTCGGCGCCGGTCAGGCGGGGCTGGCGACCAGCCACGAGCTGGCCGCCCGAGGGGTCGAGCATGTCGTCCTCGAGGCGGAGACCCCGGGATCGTCGTGGCGGCACCGCTGGGACAGCTTCACCGTCGTCGGCCCCAACCACCTCATCCAGCTGCCCGGGGCGGCGTACGACGGGGACGACCCCGACGGGTTCATGTCGCGCGAGCAGATCGCGGGCCACCTGGAGGCGTATGCCGGCCGGATCCCCGCGCCGGTCCGCATGGGTCGTGCCGTTCGCCGGCTCAGCACCCGAGACGGTCACGGCTACCGGCTCGACACCGACGACGGGGTCATCCACAGCCGGGTCGTCGTCGTGGCCACCGGGGCCTACCAGCGCCCGCACCTCCCGCCGGCGGCCGCGACGCTCCCGCCCGGACTGCCGCGCCTGGATGTGACGGAGTACCGCAACCCCGCTGACCTGCCCGAAGGCGCGGTGCTGGTCGTCGGCAGCGGCCAGAGCGCCTGCCAGATCGCGGAAGAGCTGACGCTCGCAGGCCGCGATGTCGTCATGGCCTGCGGCCGCGCGCCCTGGTTCCCCCGCCGTCCCGGCGGGCGTGACATGTTCGACTGGCTCCTCGACGGCCACTTCTTCGACCAGCCTCCGGAGAAGCTGCCGACGCCTGCGGCGCGGTTCGGGGCGAACCCACAGGTGACGGGCGCCGCCGGCGGCCACGACCTCAACTACCGGACGTTGCACTCCCTCGGCGTCCGGCTCGGGGGCCATCTTGCGGGCGCCGACGACGGGACGGTGCGGCTCGCTCCGGACTTCGCCGAGTCCCTGGCAGCCGGCGACGCGGCATACGCGATGCTGCGCGAGCTCGTGTTCGGGGTCGCCGACTCCACCGGCATCGAGCGGCCCGACCTGCCGGACCCGGCGCCCCTCGAGCCCGAGCCCGTCGAGCGCGTCGCCGCGCGAGAGCTCGGTGCCGTTGTCGTCGCGGCCGGCTTCCGCTCGCGCTACACGGAGTGGGTGGACATCGCGGGCGTCGTCGACGACCTGGGCTTCCCCGTGCACGTCAACGGCGAGAGCGTCGTGGCCCCGGACCTGCACTTCGTCGGCGTGCACTTCCTGCGGAAGCGGCGCTCCTCGCTGCTCTTCGGGGTCGGTGAGGACGCGTCAGCGACCGCCGAGCTCGTCGCCGGCCGGCTCTGACCCTCGGGCCGCAGGCGGGAGCGCCTCAGGCCTGCGAGCCGTTGCGGCCCTCGACCTCCGCGTCCTCTGCGGCCTCGTCGCTGTCCTCGTCGACGACGTGCTCCTGCTTGGCCCGCACGCGAGCCTCGTGGCGCTCGACCAGGCCGGCCGTGATCTCGTCGCGCATGCCCCGAAGCAACACATAGGAGAGCGCGGCGGAGGCGAGTGCGGCCGCGCCGAGCAGCAGCACGGGGTTGTTGCGGAGCCCGACCAGCCAGAACAGGACCAGGAAGCCGAAGAAGATCAGAAGGCGGAGCAGGGTGTAACGGACCACGTCAGTTCATTCCGGAGTAGTTGTGCATTCCCACGAAGGTCGACACGAGGTTGACGAGCGTGAAGTTGATGATGACGCAGACGTATCCGGCCAGGGCGATATACATCGACCGACGGTGGTCGACGCCCGCAGTGGCGCGCCCGTGCATGTAGGCGGCGTAGACGACCCAGATGACGAAGGTCCAGACCTCCTTGGGGTCCCACTGCCAGTACGCACCCCAGGCCTGCTTGGCCCAGATGGCGCCCGCGATGAGGGTGAACGTCCAGAGGACGAAGGCCACCATGTTGAGGCTGTATGCCGTGCGCTCGAGCGAGGCGGACGACGGCAGCGACTCGATGAAGCTCGGCTTGGCCGGCGGCTTCTCCTCGCGCCGCAGCCGCACCAGATAGAGCGCGCCGACGGCGAAGGCGAGAGTGAAGAAGGCGACTGCGAGGAACGCGACCGATACGTGGATGCCGAGCCAGTACGACTTCAGCGCCGGCATCAACTCGCCGGCCTCGGTGTAGAGCACAGCGAGCGAGAGCCCGAGCACGAGCAGGATCGGTGTCACGATGAAGACGCCGAGCCACTGCCAGTTGTTGCGCTTGGCCAGCAGGCAGTACGCCGTCCCGACCGCCGCCGCGGCCGCCGTCGCGAACTCGAACATGTTGCCCCACGGGGGTCGCTCCACCGCCAGGCCCCGCATGATGACCGACGCGTCGAGCAGCGCCGTCGCGAGGTAGGTCAGCATTAGCGCGATGTTGCCCCGCTGGCGGCTCTGGAGGCTCTCCTCGTAGCCCGGCCCCGCGGCATACAGTCCCGACGGCCGACTCGGTGGAGCGCCGTCCGCCGACCCGGCGGCCACGCTCGCGGCCGCACCGCCGACGAGCACCTCCTCGCGCTCGGCGACGCGGGACGCGGCGACCTTCGGGGCGCGCGCCGCGAGATGCCACGTGAAGGCGAGCATGGCGAGCGTGTAGACGATCATCGAGGAGTACAGCGCGGCGTTCGCGTTGGCGGCGAGGTTCACAGGCGGTCGTTCCGTTCTGCAGAGCGGTCGTGCACGGCAGTGCCGATCGAGGCGACGATGGCGGCGAGCCCGGGGTCGGAGTCCTTCGACAGGCCACCGATGGTCACCACCGTAGCCGGTCGGCCGTCGGGGTCCACAGCGCCGTCAACAGGCTCGACCCGCACGAACACGCGGCGCCGCTTGATGGTCAGGCCGAGGATGAGCCCGAGCGTGGCGAGAATCGCGCTGACCAGGCTCACCAGAGCGCCGGGGTCGGTGCGGACCGACAGCCCGGCATACCGCTTGACCTCGTCGAACGTGATCGAGCCCCGCCCGCCGGGCAGGTCGTACTTCTGGCCGGGCTTGAGGCGGATCAGCACGGGCGACCCGTCCGCCTTGGTCACCTGCTTCATCTCCTCGGTGTTGAGGGTGTAGACCGACTGCGGCGCCCCGCCCGGGAAGAGGTTGCCCTCCCACACCGACAGAGCGAGCTCGGGGTTCTGCGCGTCGGGGAACATCGAGGTCGGACCGTTGGCGAAGGTCGGCTCCGCGGTGGGCAGGAAGAACCCGGTGAAGCCGAGCTGCTTGGGCGAGGCCGAGGGCACCTTGACGACCCCCACCGAGCGGTAGTTGGCGTCCTGCGGCAGGAACGGGGTCGCCTCGCGGTAGAGCACCGCGCCCGTGGCGTCCCGGACCGTGATGACGGGCGTGTAGCCGTTGCCCAGCAGGAAGATGTCGGCGCCGTCGACGCTGATCGGGTGGTTGACCGACACGGTCTCCTTCGTGGCCGGCGCCCCCGGCTCGCGCTGGAGCGTCGTGAGGGCGTCGAACTGCCTCGGGGTGCCGAACGACCGGCCAGGCGTCTCGTTGAACTGCACATCGAGCTTGTCGAGTGACAGCACGAAGGGCGGGAGGTGCTCGGAGTCGACCCACGGGCCGGGCGCGATGGTGTTGTAGGTCCCGGCCGAGGAGGCGAACTTGTCGCCCTCGGCGAGGATGATGTCCCCCCGCCAGCCGAAGAGGTGGCCCACGGCCATGCCGACGATGATGCCGGTCAGCGCAAGGTGGAAGACGAGGTTGCCGGTCTCGCGGAGATAACCCGACTCCGCCGAGACACTCGTCGCGTCGTGCGAGTGCAGCCGGAACCGCTTGCGGCGCAAGACTTCTCGCGCAGCGGCAAGCGCCTCGTCGGGTGCGAGCCAGGTGGTCACCTCCGCGTGCTCGGCGAGCCGGTGCAGTCGGGCCGGGGCGCGCGGCGGCCGGGCTCGCAGCGCCGCGATGTGCACCTTCGTGCGCGGCACGATGCAGCCCACGAGCGAGACGAAGAGCAGCAGGTAGACGGCTGAGAACCAGACCGAGGAGTAGACGTCGAAGAACCCGAGCCGGTCGAGCCACAGCGAGGTCTGGGGATGCTGTGCGATGTAGTCGGCGACGCGGCCGGCGTCGATGTTGCGCTGCGGGAAGATCGAGCCGGGCACCGCCGCGATCGCGAGGAGCAGCAGCAGGAACAGCGCCGTGCGCATGCTCGTCAGTTGGCGCCACCCCCACCGGAGCATTCCCACCGGCCCGAGCTGGGGCAGCTCGGGCTCGGGTCGCGGTGCCGCCTGCAACACCTGGGTGTCGGTCGCCATCAGATCGCCACCCGGAACGTCGAGACGAAGGTCGTCTGCATCCAGACGATGACCTGCTCCCAGAGGCCGGTGACCATGAGTACGCCGACGCCGAGCAGGATGAAGCCGCCCACGAGCTGGATCGGACGCCGGTGACGCCGCAGCCAGGCGCTGGCGCGGCCGGCCCGCTCGTAGACGGCGGCCATCGCCAGGAAGGGCAGCCCGAGCCCGAGGCAGTAGCAGGCCGCAAGGAGCAGACCGCGGTTGACGGTGCCCGACTCGGCCGACAGCGGCACCGCCATCGCGAGGATCGCGCCGAGCGTCGGACCCATGCACGGCGCCCAGCCGAGCCCGAAGACCGCGCCGAGGAGCGGTGCCCCCGCCAGGCCCGCACGCGGGCGCCAGCTCAGCTGGGCGGCATACGAGCTGCCGAGCCCGAGGAACATCAGCGCGGCCACGATGACGACCACGCCGCCGATGCGCAGCAGCGCTGCCTGGTGCTCGCGCAGTGCCACCCCGAGCGACGACAGCGTCGCCGCGCCGAGCAGGAAGACGACCGAGAAGCCGAGGACGAACAGCAGCGCGCCGAGAACCAGCCGGCTCCGGGAGCGCTCCTGCAGGGACACGTCGGACAGGCCGGTGACGTACCCGAGGAAGCCCGGCACCAGCGGCAGCACGCACGGCGATGCGAACGACACGAAGCCGGCCGCGAGCGCGACGACCGCGGCGACGACGATCGACCCGGTGGCCAGCGGGGTGTCCACGACCGACCTCAGGCCTTCTCGGCGAGCACGTCGTCGACGAGCGCGAGCAGGGTCGTCGTGCTGACCGGCCCGGAGACCCGCGCGGCGATCCGGCCCTCGTGGTCCAGCACGAGCGTGGTTGGGGTGGCTGACGCCTTGCCCTGCAGGGCGAGAATCGGCACCCCGCCGTCGTAGGCCAGGGATGGGTAGGTCACCTTGTTCGCCTTGAGGAAGGCCAGGCCCGTCTCGGGGCCCTCGAGCTTGTCGAGGCCGACGAACTCGACCTTCTTGCCCTTGCTCTGCACCGTGTCCCAGGCCTTCTGCAGCGCCGGGGTCTCCTCGATGCAGGGCGGGCACCAGGAGCCCCAGACGTTGACGACGAGGACCGAGCCGGCCCGGTCTGCGATCCGCCACGGCTCGCCCTCGAGCGTGGTGCCCTCCAGGACGACCGGGTCGCCACGCTCCTGCGTCGGCAGCTGCTCGATCGAGCCGTCGCCCGCGACGTAGCCCTTGCGGTCGCCGGACCGGGCCTGGTCGGCCACGGAGTTGGGGTCAGAAGCGCACGCGGTCGTGAGGGTGACGAGCCCGCCGGCAACGGCGATGGCACCCCACCGCAGCGCGGTGCGTCGGTCGAACTGCTCCATCAGGCGCCCACACTCTTGCTCGCACGCGCGAGCAGGGCGGCGGCCGGCTCGGAGTACGTGATCGAGGAGAGCTCGGCGCCCTCGTAGGTCAGGGAGGTCAGCGACGCGAGCGTGCACTCCCGCTTGCGCGGGTCGTGCCACAGGCGCCGCCCCATGAGCTTGTTGCGGACCGTCCAGACGGGCAGCTGGTGGCTGACGATGACGGCCTCGTGGCCGTATGCCGCCTCGCGGGCGTCGTCGATCGCCGCGAGCATGCGGATGGCGATGTCCTCGTACGGCTCGCCCCAGGACGGCTTGGTGATATTGCCGAACTGGTGCCAGTTGCGGGGGTGGAGCAGGTCCTTGGTGCTCACGGTGCGGCCCTCGAAGTGGTTGGCCGCCTCGATGACCCGCTCGTCGGTGTGGATCGGCAGACCATGGCGCTCGGCGACCGGGGCCGCCGTCTCCTGGGCTCGCTCGAGTGGCGAGGCGACCACATGGGTGATGTCGTTGGCCTCGAGATGGACAGCGACAACGTCGGCCATCTCCCGACCC
This sequence comes from Monashia sp. NPDC004114, assembly GCF_053603855.1. Taxonomy (NCBI): domain Bacteria; kingdom Bacillati; phylum Actinomycetota; class Actinomycetes; order Micrococcales; family Intrasporangiaceae; genus Intrasporangium; species Monashia sp. NPDC004114. The sequence continues at coordinate 102,085 of NZ_JBSGGK010000015.1, forward strand.
AGGTCGGACAAGTGGTAGCCGTCGAGACGGCCGTAGAGCACGCCACCGGGGTTGTGGACCTCGCCGTGGCGCATGAGGTGCACGACGGTCACGGCGTCGTCGGAGGCGGCCGCGCCGGTCGTGCTCTCAGTCATGCGCCACAGTGTCTCAAACGCGCGGCCAACAGCCGAATCCGCACCCTTTGGCCGGGCGCTGTGTGCAGTACTCGTCGTGCTGGCGACAAGAGCTGCACACAGCGCATCGACAGGAGCGCGGCAGCTCAGCGAGTCCGCTGTGACCGCTCCGCCAGCCGCGCCGACAGTTCCTTGAGCGTGAAGACCGGCCTGGATCGAGCTCCGCCGCTCTCCAGCAGTGACGTGAGCCTCCCGTCCTTGTCGAGCCGATAGACGAAGAGCGGCTCGACGATGCTGCCGGTGTCTGGGGTGGTCTTCATCTCGCCCGCAATGACCAGCAGTGGACTCTTCGCCACGGCGTCCCGGTTGGGTGCGAGCTCCTCGCTGGCGGTCACGTGCAGGGCGCCCGTGTCGCCTCCAGCGAAGAGGGTGTTCAGTGTCTGCCCGGCTTTCGCATGGCCGTAGATGGAACGCACCACTGTCGCCGACGCCGGCGTGACGACCGCGGGGAAGCCGTTCGCGACCCGGGAGAGCTTGACAGCCTTCTGGTACGTCACATTGCGAACCATGACGACAATGTCCAGGTCGCGCCAGTTCGCCAATGCCTCGAGGGACCTGTCGATCGGATAGCCGTGCACCTCGTGCGTTTCCGCCGGGGATGCCCCTGATGTGGTCGAGGACGGGCTGTGGGAGGCGCATCCCGCGGCCAGAGCCGCGACGAGCACCACAGCCGTTGTCACGCGGAGGTTCATCACGCTGTCACTTCCTCACGGCCGCGCCGGCCTTATCGTCCGAGTTGGTATACCAACGCTTCACCCATGCCGGATTCATCGCCGCACCCACCTCTGCCGAGGTCATCGAGCCGCAGGCGCTCGGGTGATTGAGATAGATCTCGTGGCCGAGTTCGTGGACCATGACCGTGCCGACATCGGCCTGCTTCGTCGACTGGTTCACGCTGCCGTCGCGGAACGAATTGAGAGATTGGTCGAGGCCCAGGCGAGCGTGGGACTTGCGCAGTACGCGTGCGCCCCCGAGGGCGGGGTAGCGGCACTCGCCATGGCCGCAGCCGCTCCCACCGACACGATCCTCGTGATGCGTTTCATGCAACCCCTTCCTCGGTTCGGAGAGGACGCTTCCGATCTCCGACGACGTCGGGCCGCCCACATCGGTCGGCCCCTCTACGTGGAGACGGGTGACCAGCGCCGGTATGTCGCAAAGGCCGTGAAACGGGTGCCCGCCGTGCGATGAGACGGGACGCGGCGGCAGACGGGGGCGGACCTACACTGCGGCCTGTGTCGCTCTCGCTCTGGCTGACCCTGGTCGCGGCCGGGGCACTCATCTCGTTCACGCCTGGTGCGGGCGCCATCAACACGATGGCCAACTCCCTGGGCTCCGGGTGGACCCGGTCGATCTGGGGGATCCTCGGGCAGCAGCTCGCCCTCATCGTCCACATCGCCATCGTCGCCGCGGGCGTCGGCGTCCTCGTGGCGCGTTCCCCGTTGCTGTTCAACGTGATCCGGTATGCCGGGGCGGCCTATCTCGTGTACCTCGGCGTCCGCCAGTTCCGAGCCCGGGCAGCCGCGGCGGCGGTCGGCAGCACCCACCGTGAGCCGGCCTGGTCGATGTTCCGGCGGGGGCTGCTGGTCAACCTGACGAACCCGAAGGCGGTCATCTTCTTCCTCGCCTTCATGCCACAGTTCATCCGCCCCGAGCAGCCGCTGCTGGTTCAGTACCTCGTGCTGGGGGCGACAGTCGTGGCCATCGACGTAGTCGTCATGTGGTTCTTCTTCGCGGGGGCGGCCCGAGGCCTCGGCCGCCTGACCCAGCGCGAGTCAGGGCAGCGCACCGTGAACCGTGTCTTCGGCGGCCTGTTCGTCGGCGTCGGCGTGCTGCTCGGCGCGGTCCACTGACGCTGCCCCGACAGGGTCGTGGATGGTTGTCGTCGTCATCGCGACGTCAACCATCCACAACCGACGCCTGCGGTCAGTCCGGCGTCGCGGCTGCCCGGGCTGCGGTCGGAAGCGCCGCGACGACCTGCTCGACCGCGGCATCGTCGTGCGCCGCTGACACGAACCACGCCTCGAAAGCGCTGGGAGGCAGGTGCACGCCCTGGCTCAGCATGGCGTGGAAGAACCGCCGGAACGCATCCGTGTCCTGGTCCTTCGCGTCGTCGTAGTCGGCCACAGCACCCTCGCGGAAGAAGACGGAGAACATCGAGCCCGCCCACTGGATCGTGTGCGGCACGGACGCGGCGCTGAGCTCGGCCGCCACGGCGTCCGCGATGGCGTGGGACACGACGTCAAGCCGCTGGTAGACCTCCGGGGTGCAGCCCTGGAGCGTCGCGAGACCGGCCGCCGACGCGACGGGGTTCCCCGAGAGGGTGCCCGCCTGGTAGACCGGCCCCTGCGGCGCGAGCAGCGCCATGATGTCGGCACGCCCGCCGAACGCCGCGTTCGGGAAGCCGCCGCCCATGACCTTGCCGAACGTGAACAGGTCGGGCGCCCCTGCGGCATAAGGCCCCTCGAGCCCATAGAAGCCCGATGCGCTGCAACGGAAGCCGGTCATCACCTCGTCGGAGATGAGCAGCGCTGCATGCTCCTTCGTCAGCCGCCGCAGACCCTCGGTGAAGCCCGGCGCCGGGGGCACGACGCCCATGTTGCCCGGCGCTGCCTCCGTGATGACGGCCGCGATCTCGTCGCCCCGCTCCGCGAAGGCCGCCTCGACCGCCGCGAGGTCGTTGTAGGGCAGGACGATCGTCTCGCCCGCGCTCGAGCGCGGGACTCCCGCTGAGTCAGGCAGCGCGAAGGTGGCCACTCCCGAGCCGGCCGAGGCGAGCAGGGCGTCGACGTGCCCGTGGTAGCAGCCCGCGAACTTCACGATGACGTCGCGGCCGGTGAAGCCCCGGGCGAGCCGGATCGCCGACATCGTGGCCTCGGTGCCGGAGTTGACCAGGCGGACCTGGTCGACCGGGTCGACGCGGGCGACGATCTCCTCGGCGAGCCGGACTTCGTTCTCCGACGGCGTGCCAAACGAGAAACCTTGCGCCGCAGCGTGGGTCACCGCTGCCAGCACGTCAGGATGCGCGTGCCCGAGGATCATCGGCCCCCACGAGCAGATGAGGTCGACATACCGCTTGCCATCGGCGTCGGTGAGCCACGGACCCGCCCCGCTGACCATGAAACGGGGCGTGCCGCCCACGGCGCGGAAGGCGCGCACCGGGGAGTTCACTCCACCCGGGATGACCGCGCTGGCACGAGCGAGGAGCGCGGCGGACGCAGGAGCATCGGTGGTCGTCTGGACGGTCGCGGGGTTGGAGCTCATGGCGCCCATTGTCGCAACGAGGCTCGAGGACGTATGCCGCCGGGTCGCCTCCCATCGCCCAGCACCCGTGTGCCCACTCGACCTGGTCCGACAGGCCGGGCGTGGGTCAGCGGCCGCTCGTGCCCTCGGGGTCGAGATGGTCACGCACGATCGCCATGGCGTCGCCGATGGCGCGGAACTCCGCGGGCGTCATGATGTCCACGAGGTTGTCGCGCACGCTCTGCACGTGGACCTTCGCGATGTCGCGGACGGCGTTGAGCCCGCCGGCGGTGAGCACGAGCTCGACGCCGCGTTTGTCGTCCGAGCACTGCTCCCGGACCACCCAGCCGCGGTCCTCGAGGCGCTTGGCCGTGTGCGTGAGCCGGCTCCGTGACTGGACGACCATCGCGGCGAGCTCGGACATACGCAGGCGATGGTTCGAGCTCTCGGAGAGCATCGAGATGATCTCGTACTCGCTCAGCTGGATGCCCGACTCGTTGAGTGCCTCGTCCAGCGCTCTCTCGAGCAGCCTGGTCCCGCGCAGGATGGCGCGCCACGACGCCTGCTCAGAGTCACTGAGCCAGCGCACCTCCCCGTCACCTGCGACCGTTCCGCTCGCCACCACCCTCGCGCTCTCCCCTGTTACGGCCGATCCGGCCGGGCCAACTGCGTACAGGGCAAGCCTAGTGGGGTCAGGCCAGCCAGTCCGGCACGTCGAGCGCGAAGTATGTCAGGACGACCTGCGCGCCGGCGCGCCGGATCGACAGGAGCGACTCGAGCGCGGCCGCGCGGCGGTCGATCCAGCCGTTCGCCGCGGCAGCCTGGATCATCGAGTACTCCCCCGACACCTGGTATGCCGCCACGGGCACGGAAGAGCGCTCTGCGGCCGCCGCGACGACGTCGAGGTAGGACATGGCGGGCTTGACCATGACCATGTCGGCGCCCTCGGCGATGTCGAGGTCGATCTCCCGGAGCGCCTCGACGATGTTGGCGGAGTTCTGCTGGTAGGTGCGGCGGTCGCCCTGCAGGCTCGACTGGACGGCCTCGCGGAAGGGCCCGAAGAACGCGGAGGCGTACTTGGCGGCATACGCGAGGATCACCGTGTCGGTCAGCCGGGCGCTGTCGAGCGCCTCGCGGATCACGGCGACCTGGCCGTCCATCATCCCGGAGGGGGCGACGACGTGGGCCCCGGCCTTCGCCTGCGCGACCGCCATGGCGGCATACAGCTCGTTCGTCGCGTCGTTGTCGACCCGGCCGCGGTCGTCGAGGACGCCGCAGTGCCCGTGGTCGGTGAACTCGTCGAGGCACGTGTCAGCCATGATGACGAGGTCGTCGCCGACCGCGTCGCGGACCGTGCCGAGCGCCACGTTGAGGATGCCGTCGGGGTCGAGCGCGGCGGATCCGGTCGCGTCCTTCTGGTCCTCCTCCGGCACGCCGAAGAGCATCAGGCCGCCCACACCCGAGGACACGCAGCGTCGCGCGACCTCGGTGACGCTCTCGAGCGTGTGGTGCAGGACACCGGGCATGCTCGAGATCGGTCGCGGGCTGTCGAGCCCCTCGGCGACGAAGACCGGCAGCACGAGGTCGCTCGGGTGCAGCCGGGTCTCCGCGACGAGGGCGCGCAGGGCGGGCGTCTGCCGTAGCCGGCGAGGGCGCTCGATCATCGGTGTTCCTCCCTGCTCAGGACGCGTGCGCGAGCACGCTCGGGATGCGCTCGTAAGCCGCGCTCAGCGGGCCCGCCGGCGCGACGCCGGGCGCTTGTCGCTCGGGCGCTGGACGGGCTGGCCCGCCTCCGCGGCGGCCACGGCCAGGCCCACGCCGTGCCCGGCAAGGGCATCGACGAGGCTGAGCGCTGACGCCTCCGCCGCGAGGACGTCGACTCGCAGGCCGTGCTCCTGGGCTGTCTTGGCGGTGGCCGGGCCGATGCACGCCACGACCGTCGCAGCGTGCGGTTTGCCGGCGATGCCGACGAGGTTGCGCACGGTTGAGCTGGACGTGAAGAGCACGGCGTCATAGTCGCCGCCCTTGATCGCGTCACGGATCTCCGCGGCCGGCGGGGCCGCTCGGACGGTCCGGTATGCCGTGACGTCGTCGACCTCCCAGCCCATCTCGCGCAGGCCGGCCACGAGCGTCTCGGTCGCGATGTCGGCGCGCGGCAGGAGCACCCGGTTGATGGGGTCGAGGAGCTCGTCGAACTCCGGCCAGACCTCGAGCAGCCCGGCGGCCGACTGCTCGCCGCTCGGCACCAGGTCCGGGTTGATGCCCCACTCACGAAGTGCCTGAGCCGTCACGCCGCCGACGGCGGCGACCTTGAGCCCGGCGAAGGCGCGGGCGTCGAGGCCGAACTCCTCGAACCGCTCACGGACCGCCCGCACCGCGTTGACCGACGTGAAGCCGATCCACTCGTAGCGGCCCGTGACGAGGCCCTTGACGGCCTTCTCCATCTGCTGTGGAGTGCGGGGCGGCTCGACCGAGATGGTCGGGACGACGTCGGCCGTCGCGCCGTATGCCGCGAGGCGCGAGACCATCGGCCCCGCCTGGGCCTGCGTGCGCGGCACGAGCACCTTCCAGCCGAACAGCGGCTTGGTCTCGAACCACGAGAACTCTTCGCGCAGAGCGACGTTCGGTGACACGACGGCGAGCGTCACGGCCAGGGCGTCCTTGCCGGTGAACGCCTTGTCGACCGCACCGAGCGTCGTCGCGAGGGACGCCTGCTGGACGGTCGTGGCCTTCTCCGTCAGGGCGACCGTCGAGTCGGCCGGGCGGCCCGCGGCGAGGAGGCCGGCCAGGGCGTTCCGGATCGACTCGGTGCTACCGAGCAGGACGACCGTGTCGTCCGCGTCGGTGTATGCCGCGAGGTCGAGGCCCACCCGGTCGACGCTGAGGATGTGCACGGCACCGGTCGCCTTGGCGGTGAGGGGGACACCGGCATACGTCGGGCCTGCGGTCACGGCGGACACGCCGGGCACCACATCGAACGTGATGCCGGCCTTGCGGCAGGCGCGGATCTCCTCGACGAGCCCGTTGAAGGTGGCGGGGTCGCCGTCCATGAGGCGCACGACCAGGCCGCCGGGGGCCACCGACTTCGCCGCCTTGACGACGAGCTTGGCACGCACGGCGTGGGTCAGCTCCTGGCCCTGCTCCCCGTGGCCTGCGTCGATGATCTCGACGTCCGGGTGTGCGTGGGTCAGCACGACATCGTCGCGCGTGATCCGGTCGAGGATGACGACGTCGGCAGCGGCGAGCAGGTCGCGGCCGCGGAGGGTGAGCAGCCCGGGGTCACCAGGGCCGGACCCGACGAAGGCGACGCGCGCCGGCGAGGTCTGGTGCGTAGGAGTCGGAACCGTCTGCTCTGACGGAGGGCGAGAAGGAGTCACGAAACTTGCTCCGGTCGGTGTGAGGCTGGCTGGCGGGCGCCCTCGGGCGCAGTGGTCATGGATGCCTGGCGGCCGGGATGTCCCGGTGAGGCGGTGAGCTCGGCGGCGCCGTCGTCGAGGAGGATGCGAGCCAGGCCGGCACCGAGCGCCTCGGGGTCGCCGTAGGCACCGACGAGCGAGCGGCGCAGCTCGGCCGAGCCGTCCTCGCTGCCGACGAAGGCGCGCAGCGACAGCTCCAGCCCGTCGTCGCCCTCGACGACCTCGGCGAGAGCTCCGACGGGCGCCGTGCACCCCGCTTCGAGCGTCGCGAGCAGGGTTCGCTCGGCGAGGACGCAGGCACGGGTGTCGGGGTCGTCGATCGCCGTCAGCACGGCGACCACGTCGGCCCGGTCGGCGAGGCACTCGACGGCAAGAGCCCCCTGCCCGGGAGCGGGCAGCACCTGGATCGGGTCGAGCACCTCGGTGGCCTCGTCGAGGCGACCGAGCCGGGCGAGGCCCGCACGCGCGAGCACGACCGCGTCGAGCTTGCCCGAGGTGACGAGCCCGATTCTCGTGTCGACGTTTCCGCGGATCGGGCGGATGTCGATGCCGAGGCCGAGCGCGGCGAGCTGGGCCGTGCGTCGAGGCGAGCCGGTGCCGACGACCGAGCCGGCCGGCAGCTCGCCGAGGGTGAGCCCGTCGCGGGCCACGAGCACGTCACGGCTGTCCTCGCGCTGCGGGACGGCGGCGATCACGAGCCCGGGCTCGGGAGCGGTCGGGAGGTCCTTGAGGGAGTGGACCGCGATGTCGATGCGGCCGTCGTGCAGCGCCTTGCGGATCGCGGTCGCGAAGACGCCGGTGCCGCCGATGGCGGTGAGCAGCTCGCCGGACACGTCGCCCTCGGTCGTGATCTCGACGAGCTCGACGTCGTGTCCGTGCTCGCGCAGACGGTCGGCCACCCACCGGGACTGCGTGGTGGCCAGGGCGGATCGGCGAGTGCCGAGGCGAAGCGCGCTCATGGCGTCGTCCGCTTCGGTGGGGAGGACACGTTGGCAACGTCCTTCGGCTCGAGGTCGAACAGCTCACGAAGTGCTGCGGCGTAGTCGTCCCCGCTGCCCTCCATCGCGAACTCCTTGACCCGTCTGGTCGGCGTGTGGAGGAGCTTCTCGACGATGCGGTGCACAGCGTGGGCGACCTCGGCGCGGGTGGCCTCGTCGAGACCGGGCAGGCGCTGGTCGAGGCGCTCCATCTCGGTCGCGACGAGGGACGCGGCGCGAGCACGAAGGGCGGCCACGGTCGGTCCGACCGCCTTCTCCATGCGACGCGTGAGGTAGTCGGCGACCTCGCCGGTCACCAGGTCGCGCACCTTGATGACCTGCGTCGTGTCGGCGCGCCCCTCCAGGAGGTGCCCGAGGCGCTGAAGGTCGACGAGGGTGACGCTGGGGAGTCGCTCACCCCACGTGTCCACCGGCTCGACATCGCGCGGCAGCGCCAGGTCGACCACGACCTGGGGGCGGCCGCCGCGCCGCGCAGCACTCGCGCCAAGCATCTCTGCCGTGATGACGTGGCCGACGGCGCCGGTGCACGTGATGACGAGGTCGCTCGCGGCGAGCACGTCGGCGAGCTCGGACCACGGACGGGCCTCGCCCTGGGTCGACGCTGCCAGGCGCTCGGCGCGCTCGAGGGTGCGGTTGACGATGGTCAAGGATCCGAAGCCCTCGCGGCGAGCGGTCGCTGCGGCCAGCCCGCTCATGCCGCCGGCGCCGACCACCGCGGCCGACCGGGTGTCCAGCGGGCCGAGGACGTCGCGGGCCTGCTCGAGCGCGATCTGCACGAGCGACACGCTGTGCTGGTCGATGTCAGTCTCGGCATGGGCTCGCTTGCCGACTCGAAGTGCTTGCTGGAAAAGGGAGTTCAGTGACTCGCCGACCTGGTCGCGAGCCTGCGCGTCGCCGAGGGCGTCGCGCATCTGGCCGAGGACCTGGGCCTCGCCGACCGCCATCGAGTCGAGCCCGCAGGCGACGGTGAACGTGTGGGCCACCGCGGCGTCGTCGAAGCGCACATAGAGGTGGTCGGCGAGAGCCTCAGCACGAGCGGCGAGCGCCGCCATCGGGTCGCGCGGCTCGTCCGCGTCGATGACCGCCGTGTCTGTCGAGCCGGTGGCCATGGTCCTCGCCTCGGCCTCGGCCAGGGTGCCAGGAGCGGAGGACTCGATGCCTGCCGCGAGGGCGAGCGCCTCGCCGATGGCCGCGACCGCGGGGTGGAAGGCCGACACCTCGGCGTACACCTCTAGTCGGTTGCACGTCGACAGCACGACGGCCTCGCTCGCCGTGGCGGAGCCGAGCACGGAGGCGGCGATGGCCTCGGCGCGGTCGGGACGCTCGGAGAGCGCCTCGAGCACCGCGAGCGGGGCGGTGTGGTGGGACAGGCCGATCACGAGCAGGCTCACCGGGCCACCGCCGACCTGAGGTCACCCGCGGCGAGCGACTTGCGCTGCGCGTGGAAGGCGAGGATCTGCAGCTCCGTCGAGAGGTCGACCCGGCGCACGTCGACGCCGTCGGGCACGGCGAGCACCGCAGGAGCGAAGTTGAGGATCGAGTGGATGCCGGCGCCGACGAGGGCGTCGCAGACCGCCTGGGCAGCGTTTGCCGGGGTCGCGATGACGCCGATGGAGATGGGGTCGACCGAGTGCCGCTCGAGCAGCTCGGCGAAGGGACGGATCGACACTCCGACCACCCGCTGGTCGGTGAGCGCCGGGTCGTCGTCGAACAGCGCGACGATGCGGAAACCCTTGGTGACGAAGCCGGAGTAGGAGGCGAGGGCGTGGCCGAGGTTGCCCATCCCGACGATGGCCACGGGCCAGTCCTGAGTCAGGCCGAGTGCCCGCGAGATCTCAAGCGCGAGGGTCTCCACGTCGTAGCCGACGCCACGCACGCCGTAGGAGCCGAGGTGGCTGAGGTCCTTGCGCAGCTGGGCCGAACGGACCCCCACCGCGGCGGCGAGCTCTTCGGAGGACACCGACAGGACCCCGTCCTCGCCGAGGCGGGACAGCGTGCGAAGGTACTCAGGAAGCCGCGCGACGGTTGCGTCGGGGATCTCTCGACGCAGTGCAGGCTCGGCGGACACTCTTGCTCACCGGCTCCTCTCAGCGAGGCGTTCTCCCGAACGCGGAGCACGTGGGGACCCGATCAGGCTAGACGTTTGTGAACCCATGCACAAAGTTGACTTTGACGGCATACCACGGCATGGACGGACCACGTGAGGCAGGGCGCCGCGCACGGCTGCGGCGGCCTCACGCGAGCGCTGCGCGCAGCCGTCCCTCGTCGACCCTCCAGAAGTCGTGGCGACGCCCGTCGACGAAGGTGACCGGGATCTGCTCGCCGTAGGCGCGCTGCAGCTCCGGGTCATCGTCGATGGACCGCTCCTCCCAGCCCACGCCGAGGTCATCGGCCACCCGCTCGATGACGGCCCGAGCGTCGTCGCACAGGTGGCAGCCGGGTCGGCCGAGCATCACCACGCGGGGGGTGCCCGCGGTCTCGGAAGTGGGCATGGACCCACTCTAGGTCGCTGATCGCCCTGGGCCGAGCCCCACATCACCAGCCGCCCGGCCCGTTCTCCACGACGAGGGACCGCTCCGTCCCAGCGGTGACCGGGAGGCGCGCGACGCGTGAGACGGGGCGCACACTCGACCGGAGGGGGGCGCAGCCCCCATCGGAGCGGATCTTCGGACAGACTTGGTGGGATGTCCACCAGGGTCGCACCCGCCCAACCGGGTATGCCGTCGGGCGCGGTTGCGCTGCCCGGCTGGGTGCTGCCCTCGTGGCGGGATGCGCTCGACACCCTCTGGGCGGCCATCGCGACCGACGGGGACGGCCTGACCGTCCCCGCGACTGGGGCCGGCGCCACCGTCGGCTCGCCCATCAGGTCCTCCCGACCGGGCCCGCGCACCGAGCGCGACGCGGCGGAGCAGGCGCGCATCGCAGCTCTGGTCGAGCTTGCTCAGGCGGGCCACCGCGAGGCCTTCGCGCAGCTGTACGACGCCTACGTCGACACGGTCTTCCGCTACATCCTCGTGCGGGTGGCCAACCGCGCCCTCGCCGAGGACCTGACGTCCGAGACCTTCCTGCGGGCGATGCGCCGGATCGACTCGTTCACCTGGCAGGGCAAGGACATCGCGGCATGGTTCGTCACGATCGCACGCAACCTCATCGCCGACCACGTGAAGTCGGCACGCTTCCGCTTCGAGGTGACGACCGCCGACATGCGCGACGCCGACGAGCGCGTCGATGCTCCGGAAGAGGAGGTGCTCGCGCGACTGCGCGACGAGCGGCTCGTCGCGGCGATCAAGGAGCTGCGTCCGGAACAGGCGGAGTGCATCACGCTGCGCTTCCTCCAGGGGCTCAGCCTCGCCGAGACAGCCCGGGTGCTGGGCCGGTCGGAGGGCGCGGTCAAGCAGCTCCAGCTGCGGGCCACGCGGGCCCTGCGGGCAGCACTCCAGGGAGCCGAGCTGTGACCGTAACCACTCCCGCACCCGTGTCGTTCTCACGCCGCCACCACGGGTGCGGCCAGCACCCAGCGCGGCCCTGACCCAGCCCAACGAGCGAAGGAGGAGACATGGACCTCGGCCCCGGCGCCGACGGCGACCTCCTCCAGCGCGCCCTCGACGGGGAAGCGGTCACCGACCCCGGCATCCTCGAGCTGGTCGCGGTTGTCCACGCGGTGACAGCACTCGATCGGGCCGCGCTCGCACCGCGGGCCCAGTTCGTCTCCGACCTACGGGCCCGGCTGCTCGCCGACGACGGCACCACGGCGCTTTCAACGCTGCCCGGTGCGGATGACGGTGAGCGCGACGGCTCCGAAGGCGACGGGCCTGGAGGTCCCGGTGGACCGGCATCGGTGGTGCGCATCGCGGCGCGGCCGCTCCGGTACGTCGCGGCGGCGGCGGCCAGCATCCTGCTCGTCGGCGGCGCGCTTGGTGTCGCATCCCGGTCGGCCGCCCCCGGCGACGTCCTCTACCCGGTCAAGCAGGTGCTCGACCGGGTGGCGGTCGGTCTCGCCGGCTCCGCCTACGACGAGGGCCTCACGTACCTCGCCCAGGCCCAGCAGCACATCGACGAGGCCCGCGACCTGCTCGACCGGGGAGCCGCCTCGGCCGACGACGTCACCATGGCCCTCGACGCCGCGAGCGACTCCACGCAGCAGGCCCAGCGCACCCTGCTCGATGTCTACCGCACGAACCATCGAGGTGAGGCACTGACGGAGCTCGACGACTTCTACACCCGCGCCATCCCGCAGGTCGATGCGATGCGCGACCGCGTGCCTGCGGCCTCGCAGCCGTCGTGGCAGCATCTGCGCGACCTCCTCGGGCAGGGCCGGATCGCGACGCTCCGGGAGCTGGCCGCATGCACGGTCTGCGGCGACCGGGCCCTCGAGGCCCGACAGGTGCTCGCGACCCTGCCAGGTGGCGGCGCAACCGGCGTGGCGGCCGTCCCGGCCACCACGGCGCAGACGGCGGCGCCGGGCGGGTCCGGGACTGCGACATCGGGTCCGGGACAGCCGGGCGTGAACGTCACCGGCGGCGTATCCCTGCCCGGTGCGACGGCGAACCTCCCTGGCGTGGGCGTGCACTCGAGCGGCGCCGAGGCAGGCGGCGGAGGCGTCACGCTCCCCGGAAGCACCGTCGACCTGCCGTCCGCCGGCATCAGCTCGACCGGCATCAGTGTCGGCGGTGGCGGGGCCACCCTCCCTGGAGTCACGGCGTCCCTGCCGTCCGCCTCGGTCCCCCTGCCGACGAAGCTGGTGCCCTGACCCTCACGACCTGAGGCGGCATCGCCCGCCCCGCCCGGGACACGGGTGCGTCCGCGGCCCTGTGATTCTGCTCCGCATTCCGGAGCAGAATCAGAGGGCCGACGTAGATGCCCGCCCGGCCCGGGTCACGTCAGAGGAAGACGGACTTGCGCTGCATCAGCAGGCTGTAGAGCGTCTGCTGGATCGTCTCGCGCACCTGGTCGGTGAGGTCGAACACCAGCATCGGGTCGTCCGCCGCGTCAGGACCGAACATCGTCGTGTCGATCGGCGGTCCGAACTCGATGAGCCACTTGCTCGGCAGCGGGACGAGGCCGAGCGGCCCGAGCCACGGGAAGGTCGGCGTGATCGGGGCGTATGGCACCCCGAGGAGCCGGGCGACCGCCGGCATGTTGCCGATCATCGGGTAGATCTCCTCGGCCCCGACGATCGACACCGGCACGATCGGGACGCCGGCCCGCAGGGCGGCCGACACGAAGCCGCCCCGGCCGAAACGCTGGAGCTTGTACCGCTCGCTGAACGGCTTGCCCACGCCCTTGAACCCCTCGGGCCAGACCCCCACCAGCTCACCGCCGCGCAGCAGCCGCTCGGCGTCGGTGTTCGCGGCGAGGGTCGACCCGGACCGGCGGGCCATCGTCCCGACGAAAGGCATCTGGAACACGAGATCCGCTCCGAGCATCCGCAGGTGACGGTTCGCGGGGTGCTCGTCGTAGACGGCGACCTGGGTCATCAGCGAGTCCATCGCCACGGTGCCCGAGTGGTTGCCGACGACGAGCGCGCCGCCGACGGTCGGGATGTTCTCGATGCCCCGCACCTCGACCCGGAACCACCTGCGGTAGAGCGGCCGCAGCAGCGGGAGGTGCACATGGATCGTGTAGTCCTCGTCGAAACCGAACTCGTCGACGACGTAGTCGCCCGACAGCCGGCGCCGGAGGTAGGCGAGCGTCTCGGCGACCTGGCGCTCGACGTCCTCGGCCGGCACACCCGCCGAGGTCGCCGCGGCGCGGATGACGTTGATGGCGAGCTCGACGAGCTCGGCCGGCCCCGGCCGCGCCTCCGACGAGAACTCGCCCGCCTCGAGCGCGCCGAGCAGCCGCTCGGCCGCAGCGGAGCCCGTCTCGACGCCTTCGCCCGACCCGGTATGCCGCCGCGCGGGCTCGCCCTCCGCCGTGACCTTCGCGGGTCGCTCGGCCGCGTCGCCCGACGGCACCGCGCGAAGGCGGGTCGGCTCGCCGTGCCCGACGTCGCGCCGCTTGGCGCGGATCGCCGCCCGGCTCGGCCGGGCGGGCCTGGTCGTGTTAGGCGCCTCGGCGACAGGTGCCTCGCTCGCGCCTGAGCTTTCGGCCTCGACCGGAGGAGCGCCCAACGTGACCTGCTCGAACACCGCCTGGTCGTCCGGCGTCTGCGAGACGACCGGTAGGACGTCCGGCTCGGGCGTGGGCGCCACTGGCTCGGAGTCGTCGCTCGCCGCCCGACGGCGTGCCTCGCTGACCTCGACCGGCTCGATGGACAGCAGCGGGGTGCCGCTCCGTCGACGCCGTTCGCCCGAGGCCCGAGCCGCACCCGCCGCGAAGGCGCCGCCGTGGGTCGATGCGGAGGGCCTCGCTGCTGCTCCAGCAGCACCTCTCGTGGCCGGCTTGGCGCTGGTGCGCGCGGCGCTCGTCTTCGCAGCAGCCTGCTTCGCGGCAGCCTTCTTCGGGGCAGCCTTCTTCGGGGCAGCCTTCTTCGGGGCAGCCTTCTTCGCAGCGCCTGGCGCCTCGGCGCCCTTCGCCGCCGAGCCCGACGGGGCAGAGCCCGATCGCGGCGCGCCCGAACCGGCGCCGGATGACGAAGGCGTCTGCTCCGGCGTCGTGTCCGACCGGTCCGGCGTCTCGGCGGCGGTCACGTCTGGATCCTTTCGATGACGCGCGCGATCGCGGCGGCGGCGCCCCCGGCAGCGTCGCTCACGACCTCGCCGACACCGTCGGCGCCGGGCACGACCGGCCGCAGGTGACGGGCATAGTCCTCGAAGGCGCCACGCGTGCTGTACGCCGGCTCGAAGTGGAAGACCTTGCGCATCCGCGAGGTGTCCAGTCCGCGACCGAAAGCGAGGAAGGTCAGCTGGTCGGACGAGAAGTCGGCCAGCCGGGAGCGCTTCACGACGTTGCCCAGCACGCCCGCGGCCGCGAGCGGCACGGGCAGCACCGGTCGCCGGGCGATCGCGGTGCACTGGGTCACCGTGACGAACCCGTCGCCGGCGACGTTGACGATGCCGACGGCTGGCCCCGTCGTCGCCAGGATCATGGCCGACGTCGCATCGTCCTCGTGGATCAGCTGGAACCGGGCGTCGTAGCCGAGCGGGATCGGCACCACCGGCAGCGAGAAGTAGTCGGTGATGGCGGTGTGGATGTTCGGACCGACGACGTTGGCCAGCCGGAGCATGGTGATCTCGACGTCGGGTCGGCGCCGGGAGAACCCCCGTACATAGCCCTCGACCTCGACCGAGTCCTTGCCGAAGCCGGTGCGGGGCATCGTCTTGGGGTTCATGTCCTCGCTGAACATCGCCGGGTCGCGCGGCGACGAGCCGTACACGGCGGCGGAGGACTTGACGACGAGTCGCTGCACGGACTCGGACTTCTGGCACGCGGCAAGCAGCTGCATCGTGCCGATGACGTTGATCTCCTTCTGCGTCACCCGCCCACCCGTGTCCTTCGGCGTGGCGATGACGTTCATGTGCACGACGGTGTCGACGGCGGCCTGGGCCATGATCCGGCCGATCATCGGGTTGCGGATGTCAGCACGGACGAACTCGGCGCGCCCGACCGCGTGCTTGGGCGGGAACACGTCGACGCCGAGGATGCGCTCCACCGACGGGTCGTTCGACAGGCGCCGGGCGAAGAGGCCTCCGAGGTAACGGGACACACCCGTGACCAGCACGACCTTTGCCATTCGGCTCCTCCTGTCGTCGATCGTCGCTACAGACCTCGTCAGGCGTCCGGGACGCCCGCGCGGCCCCGCACCTGGGAGCCTACCGAGCGATTCCGTCGGCGTCCTCGGTGACCCAACGTTGCCACTCGAAGCGCCCGGGCGCCACGCCTCGTCATGAGGCCCGGAGAACGCGAACGACCCTCACCGCAGGCGAGGGTCGAGAGCGTTGCGGGCGTGGCCCGCGGTCCTGAACGAGGTCAGGTCACTTCTTGTTGCGACGCTGGTGACGCGTCTTGCGCAGCAGCTTGCGGTGCTTCTTCTTGGCCATCCGCTTGCGGCGCTTCTTGATGACAGAGCCCATGGTTGTCCTTGTCGTGCGACTGGTTCCTTGACGTGCATTGCCGACCTGCGTCGACTTGACCGCCAAGGAGGGAGGTCGAATCCACGAGCCGAACAGGCACCACAGCGTAGCGCGTGCGCCGCGTCGATCCCAAAAGACGGTGATGTGAAGGCGGCTGCCCAAACGCCGAGGGGGCGGTTCGGGCCATGTGGCCCGGCCGCCCCCTCGGGTGCGCTGCAACGCTGGTGTTCACGCGGTGTCGATGTACGACGTCTGGAGGTACTTGTGCACCGCGTCTTCCGGGACCCGGAAGGAGCGGCCGACCCTGACGGCGGGCAGGTCCCCACCGTGGACGAGCCGGTACACCGTCATCTTCGACACGCGCATGATCGAGGCGACCTCGGCAACGGTCAGGAACCGCACCTCGGCGAGCTGGCGCTCATTCGACATGTGATACCCCGATCTACTGGCTGACCCGCGCGTCGCCGGCTTCCCCTCCGACGAAACTTCACGCAGGTACAAGAAGCAACACTAGGGGCAGATGTGACTGAAGGGGAAGTGGGAGATCACTGAAAGCGCAAAGCGCAAGGAGGCGCGCCGACGCAAGGTCAGGGATCTTGGGTCACGAGCTCGCACCGCCGCCTAGGGCGACAGCCGGTTCAGGTCACGGGGAAAGAGCGTCACCTCGCGGATGTTCTCCGCCCCGGTCAGCCGCCCGACCCACCTTTCCAGACCGATCGCGAAGCCGCCATGCGGAGGCATCCCGTGCGCGAACGCGTCCAGATAGCCGGCGAAGAGCGACGGGTCGGTACCCGTGCGCGCGAGCGCGGCTGCGTAGTCGCTCGGCCGGTGCAGGCGCTGCCCGCCGGTGGTCAGCTCGAGCCCGCGGAAGAGCAGGTCGAAGCTGTTGCTCCACCGTTCGTCACCAGGCTGCGGGTGCGTGTAGAACGGCCGCTTCACCATCGGATACCCCTCCACCGCAAGGAAGTCCGAGCCGTATGCCGTCCGCGCCCACTCCGAGAGCGCCCGCTCGTGCGCGGGGCTGAGGTCGGGCTCGGCCGGGTCGGCCCCGACGAGGGCCAGCGCCTCGCTGAAGTGGACGACCGGGAACTCGTCCGGCACGACCGGCAGCTGGACACCGAGGAGCGCAGCGGCCTCGGCGGCATACGTCCTGATGCCCTCGACCATTCCGGCGATGGCCTCGCGCAGCACGACGAGCACGTCCCGGTGGTCGCGGATGAACCCGAGCTCGGCGTCGAGCGACGTGTACTGCGCGAGGTGGCGCACCGTGTCGTGCGGCTCGGCCCGGAAGACCGGGCCCACCTCGAAGACCCGCTCGAACACCCCGACGAGCATCTGCTTGTAGAGCTGTGGGCTCTGGGCAAGGTATGCCGTGCGGCCGAAGTACTCGACCGAGAAGACGTTCGCGCCCGACTCGGTGGCCGTGCCGACGAGCTTCGGGGTCGCGATCTCGGTGAAGTCGAGCGAGCCCAGCGTGGAACGGAAGCCGTGCATGGAGGCGCTGGCCAGCTGCCAGGCAGCCCGGTGCCTCGGGTGCCGCAGCGTCACGGCGGCGTGGTCGAGCTGTGTCGGCAGGCCTGCACCGAAGGTCGGGCGCCACAGCTCGGCCGGCGGCGGTGTTGCGGGCTCGGTCAGCGGCGCGATGTCCGGCTCGACGAGCTCAGCACCGCCGGGCGCGGCCGCGTTGGCCGCGACGGTGCCGGTCACCTCGACGACCGTCTCCTCGGGCAGGCCCTCGAGCTGCTCGGCGGTCGCCGCGTCCTTGATGACGACCTGAGCCAGGCCGGTCCGGTCCCGAAGGACGAGGAACGTGACGCTCGCGAGGATCCGACGCCGGTGGACCCAGCCGGCCATCGTGGCGCGCTCTCCGGGAGCGGTCGCCGCGAGGTCGCGGGCCAGGACTCGCTGGGCCGGCATCGAGCCGGCCGGTGGATGGGTGGGTTGCATCTGGTTCACCTCCGTTGATGGGTCTTGCCCCGGAGGTGCGGGCGATGGGGATGTCGCTGTGCCACCACACCTTCGCCACCGCGGGGATGCGGTGGCCTCTTGCTGTGCTCGGCTCAGGATCGTCAGGCCCGTCGTCGCCGTGTCGAGCAGGCTACGTCGGCGCGCAGCTCGGCGCGACCGGATTTCGAGGCGCCAAAAGCATGCCGCGGCGCCGGCGTTGCCTGGACGCAGCGCAGCTAGCTGGGTCCCACGCTCTGCGTGGGAGGAACGAGCGAGCGAAGCGGAGGAAGGCAACGCCTATAGGGCGCCGCGGCACGCGCCGCAGCGAAGCGAGGCGCCAATAATTCAGTCGAAGTGGATGTCGAGGCCGTGGTGCGGGAAGACGGCGGTCCGCGTGGCCATGATCGCCCGGTCGACCTCGTTGGCCGGGTCGTAGCCCATCTCCCAGGATCGCCACCACAGCGGCCCGTCCTCGGTCGTCAGGTCGCCCATCCGGCGCGGTCCGGGCCGTCCGAAGAGGCGCTCGACATGGTCGAGCCACTCCTGCGGCACCTCGACGGACGTCTTGATCGGCGCGTGCGCGGCGATCGCCGTCAGGTGCGTCCACGTGCGCGGCACGACCCCGATCACCTCGTAGCCGCCTCCGCCGAGAGCCACCCAGCGGCCGTCACAGACCTCGTGGGCGAGCCGATGCAGGGTGTCCGCCGCCGCTCGCTGCGCATCGACCGTCACCGCGAAGTGCGCGAGCGGGTCCTCGGTGTGCGTGTCGCAGCCGTGCTGGGTGACGAGGACGTCGGGCTTGAACGCCCGGACCAGCGGGATCGCCACGGCGTTGAGCGCCCGGAGCCACCCGGCATCCGTGAGCCCCGGAGGGAGCGCGACGTTCACCGCAGAGCCCTCGGCCTTCCGGCCACCGATGTCGGTGGGCCAGCCGGTGCCCGGGAACAGCGCGCGGCCGGTCTCGTGCAGGGAGATGGTCAGGACCCGCGGGTCGTCCCAGAAGATCCGCTCCACGCCGTCGCCGTGATGGACGTCTATGTCGACGTACGCCACCCGCTCGGCGCCGTGGTCGAGCATCCACTGGATGCCGACGGCGATGTCGTTGTAGACGCAGAAGCCGCTGGCCGAGCCGCGCATCGCGTGGTGCAGCCCGCCGGTGAAGTTCACCGCGTGCGCGGCCTCGCCCTCCCAGACGGCGCGGCAGGAGTCGACCGTGCCCGACACGACGCGAGCGCTGGCCTCGTGCATGCCGGTGAAGGCCGGGTCGTCGTCCGTCCCGAGGCCGTATGCCGGGTCGGCTCGCTCGGGCTCCACGGAGGCGGCCTTGACGGCCGCGATGTAGTCCGCGTCGTGCACCGTGAGCAGCAGCTCGTCGCTGGCCTCGTCGGCGGAGGCGACCTCGACGCCGTCGACGTCGAAGACACCGAGCGCCTCGCACAGGCGCGCCGTCAGGTCGAGCCGGACGGGCGACATCGGGTGTGTCGGACCGAAGTTGTATCTCGTGAAGGAGGTGTCCCAGACGACCCGAGCCTGAGTTGGCATGATTGAGACGCTATCGCGGATGGCGCGATCACGACGACGGAGGTAACCCTATGGCCCGCAACCGGCTCTTCGATGACGACGTGCTCGTCATCGGGCTGGGACGCTTCGGCACGGCCGTCGCGCTCGAGCTGACCCGGCTGGGGCATCGCGTGATCGCCGTCGAGCGCGACAACCACCTCGCCGAGAAGTACGTCAACAAGTTCGCCCGGGTCGTCCATGCGGACATGGCGCAGGCGGAGGCCCTCGACATGATCCGCCAGGCCGAGCCGAAGATCGCGATCGTGGGGATCGGCTCCTCGGTCGAGTCCTCGGTGCTCGCGGCCGCCAACCTCGTGGATGCCGGGGTGCCCTCGATCTGGGCCAAGGCACTGTCGCCCGAGCACAAGCGGATCCTCGACCGGATCGGCGTCCACCACGTCATCTCACCCGAGGCCGACTCCGGGCGCCGGGTGGCCCACCTGGTCAACGGCAAGCTGCTCGACTACATCGAGTTCGACGACGGCTTCGCGATCGTCAAGATCAAGCCGCCGAGCGAGGCGATCGGCTTCACCCTGGAGCAGAGCCAGATCCGCCGCAAGTACGGCGTCACCGTCGTCGGCGTCAAGGCGCCGGGCGAGGACTTCACGTATGCCGTCCCGCAGACGAAGATCTCGGCGCACCACATGCTCATCGTCAGCGGGCCGACCGAGCTGCTCGAGCGCTTCGCCGCCCGCCCCTGATCCGGTTCGAGGCTGGGCTCAGAAGCGGGGCTGCGTGGCGAGGTCGGACTCGAGCGGGAGCACCATGGCGATCTCCTCCTCGCCGTCCTCCTCGCTGACGACGCCCATCGGGCGGCGGTAGTCCGTCGGCCGGAATCCCATGCCGCTGGCGAAGGCGACGGCTCGGCCGTTCTCGGTGCCGACCCAGTAGACGAGGTGGGTGTTGCCGCGCTTGGCCGCGATGTTCGCGCCGTCCTTGACGAGGCGCGTGGCCACGCCGGACCCGCGCGCGTCGGGCCGCACCCAGAGGCCGAAGAGCTCGCCGGCGTTGCCTTCCTCGGCCTTGGCGGTGCCGACGCTGACGACGCCGACAGCCTCACCCGAGCGTTCGGCGACCAGACGGGCCGATCGGTTCATCCGTGAGCGCCAGTGGGCCTCGTCGAAGCCGAGTTCCTCCTCGGCGGTGGCCACGAACGCCTCAGGCGATTCACGCAGCGCGGCGAGGCGAACGGACCGGTAGGTCTCCCAGTCGTCCTCGTCGAGGGCACGCACGGTGATGTCGGTCATGGGGTCAACCTTCGCATGTGAACCGGTGACTGTGCACCCGCAGGCGGGTGAACGTTCAGAGCCGGTGGACCATCTCGATCTCGTGCAGCTCGGACTTGCGCGGATGGGCGTGCGTCGCGCCGGTCCGGACGAAGCCACACCGCTCGTAGAGCGACTGGGCTGCCGTGTTGGTGTCGGTCACCTCGAGCACGACCTCGGACTTGCCCCGCCGCGCGGCTTCCGCGAGCACCGCACGGACCAGCGCCTCGCCGACGCCGAGCCCGCGAGCCCGGGGTGCGACATACATTCCGAACAGCGTTGCGGTGGTGGCGCGCTCAGGCTCCCAGTGCGAGCCGAGCCCGGCGCTGCCGAGCACGCCGTGTGCGTCGCGGGCCTGCACGAGCCAGGCTCCTTCGATGCGGTCGCGCCAGTCGGCCTCGTCGTAGACGGCCTCGTCGGCGTAGGTGAACCAGAAGGCGTCGGGCGCGTCCTGGAGCATCTCCAGGCGGATGTCGCGGTGCGCCTGCCAGTCGTCGGGGGCGACCTCGTGCAGGTGGATCGGCAGGTGCCCGGGGGCACCATCAGGACGCGGCTCGGCCATGCCCTCAATCTGCCTCAGACCTGACCGGACGCCAACTCCTTTGACCGCGCGGCCGCGGCCTCGATCGCGGTGACGAAAGCGGCCCGCACCTTGTGGTCGTCGAGCTGCCGGAGTGCCGCCACGGTCGTGCCGCCGGGTGAGCTGACCTGCTCGCGCAGCACGGTCGGGTGCTCGTGAGTCTCTTTGAGCATCGTCGCCGCGCCGTAGAGCGTCTGGACCACCAGCTCGGTGGAGGTCGCGCGCGGCAGCCCGAGCACGACGCCGGCCTCGATCATCGCCTCGACGACGTAGAAGATGTATGCCGGGCCGCTGCCCGAGATCGCCGTCACCGCGTCGAGGTGCTTCTCGGCGAGCCGCACGACCTTCCCGCACGAGCTGAGCAGCGCCTCGGCCTCGGCGAGGTGGTCGTCGGTGCAGTGGCGCCCGGGCGAGATCCCGGCCATGCCCTGGTCGACGAGTGCGGGAGTGTTCGGCATCACCCTGATCACGGACGTGCCCTCGGGCAGCCGCGACTCGAGAAGCTCGGTCGTGATGCCCGCGGCCAGCGAGATCACCGCGTTGCCCGGCGCCACGTGGTCGCGGATCTCGTCGAGCAGGCCGGTCATGTCCTGCGGCTTGACGCAGAGCACGAGGGTGTCCGCGATGTCGGCGGCATCGGGGTTGGGCAGGACCCGCACCCCGTAGCGCCCGGCGAGCGCGTTGACCTTGTCAGGCGTGCGCCCGGTGACGATGAGGTCGGCCGGCGTGCGGCCGGACCGGATCAGGCCCGACACGAGGGTCTCGCCCATGACTCCCGCGCCGAAGATGGCCGTCGTCGACATGTGGTCCGCCTCTCGAGGGGTCGGTCTGGGTCAGTCAGCTCAGGTCTGGGTCGGGTCTGCGTCAGCCCTTGGTCGCGACGCCCCGCAGGAAGAACATGACGTTGGCCGGCTTCTCGGCCATCCGGCGCATGAGGTAGCCGTACCACTCCTCGCCGTACGGGATGTAGACCCGCATCTGGTCGCCGCGGTCGGCGATCCGCTTCTGCTCGTCGGGCCGGATCCCGTAGAGCATCTGGTACTCGAACGACTTCGGGTCGCGGCCTGCCTGTCCGGCGAGCGCCCCGGCGATCTCGATGAGCCGGGGGTCGTGGGAGGCGATCATCGGGTAGCCCTGGCCCTGCATGAGGATCTTGAGGCAGCGCACGTACGACTTGTCGACGTCGGCTCCCGCCTGGAAGGCGACGGACTCAGGCTCCTTGTAGGCGCCCTTGCAGAGGCGCACCCGCGACCCGGCATACGCGAGGTCCCGGCAGTCGGCCTCCGTGCGGTAGAGGTAGGCCTGCAGCACGGCACCGACCGTCGGGAAGTCGACGCGCAGCTCGCGCAGCGCGTCGAGCGTGAGGTCCGTGGTGGTGTGGTCCTCCATGTCGAGGGTCACCGTCGTGCCCGACTGCTGTGCGAGCTCGCAGATCTCGCGGGCGTGGTCGAGAGCGATCTTGTTGCCGTCGCCCGGCAGGGCCTGGCCCAGGGCGCTCAGCTTGAGCGACACCTCGACGGTGCCGCCTGCAGTGAGGCCGTGGTCGCGCAGGCCCGTGAGCAGCGACACGTACGCGTCACGCGTGTGCTCGGCCTGGGCCAGCTCCACGGTGTCCTCGCCGAGATAGTCGATCGTGGACAGCCGCCCGGATGCGGCCATCTCGCCGGCGGCGGTGACGACGTCGCCGCGGTCGGCCCCCGGCACGAAACGCTTGACGACCGAGCGCGACACCGGCGCCTTCTCGATCATGTCTCGGATCTTCTCCTGCTTGGACAGCTGAAGAAGTGAGTTGCGCAGCAGGTCGCTGGCGTCCACGGTGGCCTCCGGTGGTGCTCGGGTCTGGCGACGGGTCGCGGGTGTCGCGATGAGTCGCCCGACAACGCTCTCGGTGCGGGCAGAGCGGGGTCGCCGCCCTCCGACGGGCAAATCTACCGCCCGCGGGCCCGCGCGCTCGCCACGAGCGCTCGTCGTCGGTCGGTGGCAGACTCCCCACAAAAGCGCAGCCCTCCGAAAGGACAGCCATGGACCAGACCACCACTGCCACGGACGCCGCGCCCGACCCTGCCGACCAGCTGGAACGGCACGGCCCCATCGACCTCACTCTCGACGACCTCGGCGACGGCCTCGGGTCCGCCGCGACCGTGCTGCGCGCCAACGCCGCTGCCGCCGGACTCGACGCCCCGGTTCCGACCTGCCCCGAGTGGACGGTCCGCGACCTCGTGGCGCACCAGGGCATGGTGCACCGCTGGGCAGCGAGCCACCTGGCGGGAAGGCCCGTCGACGACACCTCCGCACTCGAGCGGCAGGGCCGCGAGTCGCCCGACCTGCTCGGCTGGTTCGACACGGGGGCCACGGCCCTGCTCCAGACGATCGTCGACGCCCCCGACGACGTGGAAGCCTTCGTCTTCCTCAAGGACGCGCCGGCTCCCCGGATCTTCTGGACCCGTCGCCAGTGCCACGAGACGACGGTCCACGCGGTGGACGCGCTCGCGGCGCGGCTGGGTCGGCCGCCGGAGGCCCGGGAGACCTGGATCAGGCCGAGCGTCGCGCTCGACGGCATCGACGAGCTGCTCGTCGGGTTCGTGACACGCAAGCGGGAAGGCATCAACCCCGGGCACGCGTCGCGGCTGCTCGTGCGGCCGGACGGCAGCGACGTCGGCTGGCTGGTCGACATGGCGCCGGGCCGCTCCGTCCTCACGCGCCGGGTGCGCCTGGACGGCACCCCCGTCGAGGCCGACGCCGAGATCACGGGGACACCGGTCGAGGCCTACCTCAGCCTGTGGAGCCGTAGCCCGGTCCCGCCCGCGAACGACCTCGAGCGCTGGTGGCGCGACACGGTGTCCATCTCCTGGTGACGGGCCGGGTGGCGGTCGGGCCGGCCCGGGTTCGCCCGTCCCGTTCCGCAGGGCGCACCGCTGCGGGAGACTCCGGTGTACGCATGGCGCATCGTGCGCCCGGCACGACGGAGGGCAGGACGTATGCCGCAGGGCGGGTTCGGCAGGACGGTGCAGTCTGCGATCTACCGGGCCGGGGCGTTCGGCCACCGGCCGAAGGTCCCCACCGACACCTCGCAGCTGCAGGACGCGGCCCGAAAGGCCATGTCTCGCAGAGCTTTTGCCTATGTCGCGGGATCCGCAGGCTCAGAGGCAGGAGCCCGTGCGAACGTGTCGGCGTTCGACCGCTGGCAGGTCGTGCCGCGCATGCTCGCCGACACGACCGAGCGTGACACCGGCGTCGAGCTCTTCGGTCGGCGGCACGAGAGTCCCTTGCTCATCGCGCCGATCGGCGTGCTCTCGATGGCGCATCCGGACGCCGACCTGGCCGTCGCGACCGCCGCGAGGGAGCAGCACGTCACCCAGATCCTCAGCACCCAGGCATCAGTCCCGATGGAGGACGTGGCCCGGACGCTGGCAGGGTCCGGGCACTGGTACCAGCTCTACTGGAGCAGCAACGACGACCTCGTCGCCAGCCTGGTCGAGCGGGCCGAGGCGTGCGGGAGCGAGGCGGTCGTCGTCACGCTCGACACGGCATACCTCGGGTGGCGGCCCCGCGACCTCGACCTCGGGCACCTGCCCTTCGCCCGCGGGGAGGGCATCGCGCAGTACACGTCCGACCCGGTGTTCCAGCGGCTCGTCGCCGAGCGGGTGGCCACGGCAACGCCCGAGCCGCGACCGCGGCCGACTCCGGCGGCCGTCGGGACCCTCGTGTCGATGAGCCGGAACCATCCCGGTGACCTGCGGCGCAACCTCACCGCCCCCGAGCCGCGGGCCGCGGTCGACACGTTCCTCGACGTGTTCAGCCGGCCGTCCCTCACCTGGGCCGACCTGCCCCGGCTGCGGGCGCTGACCCGGCTTCCGATCGTGCTCAAGGGGATCCTGCACCCCGACGACGCGCGGCGCGCCCTGGACTCCGGCGTCGACGGGATCTACGTGTCCAACCACGGAGGGCGTCAGGTCGACCGGGTCGTCGCCGCGCTCGACGCCCTCCCGGCGGTCGTCGAGGCCGTGCGGTCGTCCGGCTCTGACGTCCCCGTCATCTTCGACAGCGGAATCCGTTGTGGCGCAGACGTATTCGTCGCCCTCGCTCTCGGATCGACGGCCGTGGGGATCGGCCGGCCGCACGTCTACGGCCTCGCACTCGCCGGCACGGACGGCGTCTCCGAGGTGCTGCGCAACCTCCGGGCCGAGCTCGACCTCCAGCTGGCCCTGACCGGATGCACGTCGCTGCGCGACATCACGCCCGACCACCTCGTCCGCGCGCCCGCCTGACGGAGGCGACCACCCGGCATACGGCTGGGGCGTCGACCGCCCTCGGGGGACCCCGGCCGCTCCGGCCCCCTGGAGGGCGTCCACCCACAGAGAACTCGCTCGACTGATCGCACGACGCCGGGCAAGGATCGGGGCATGCCCGCGCTGGACCACCTGACCAAGGACGCGTACCCCAAGTCGGCGAAGTACGACGCGATGTGGCTCGTCGACCTCGACATGGGCCCGCACCCGCTGTGGCTGCTCGAGGATCTCGCGGCCGACCTCGACCTGCGCCCCGGGATGCGCGTGCTCGACCTCGGGTCCGGCCTCGGTGCGACCTCGGTGTTCCTGGCCAAGGAGTACGGCGTCCGGGTCATCGCCGCCGACCTGTGGGTCGACCCGAGCGAGGCGGGCGACGTGTTCCGCAAGGAGGGCGTCGACGACCGGATCCTGCCGATGCGCGTCGACGCTCATGCGCTGCCGTTCGGCCGCGGGTCGTTCGACGCGATCATCAGCATCGACGCCTGGGAGTACTTCGGGACGGGCGACCACTACCCGCCGTACCTCGCGAAGTTCCTGAAGCCGGGCGGCCAGCTGGGCGTGGCGACACCGGCGCTCACGACCGAGATCCGCGACCTCGGCGAGATCCCGGAGCACATCGACCGCGTCGTCGGCGCGGAGAGTGCGGCGTGGCACACCGCGGACTGGCTGCGGAGCCAGTGGGAGTTCAGCCGGGCCTTCGCCAAGGTCACCGCCCGCACGCAGCCGGAGGGCTGCGCCAACTGGCTGCTGTGGGAGCGGGCCGTCATGGAGCTCAAGGGACAGTCCAGCTCGCCCGTCCAGGCGATGCTCGAGGCCGACGGAGGCGCCTTCGTCACGTTCGCGCTGGTCACCGGGAGGGTCGCGTGAGCATCTCCGAGAGCGACCTCGGCCACCTGGAGCGGGCCGTCGACCTGGCCCGACTCGCGCTGGAGCGCGGCGACGAGCCGTTCGGCTCGGTGCTCGTGTCCGGCGACGGCGAGGTGCTCTTCGAGGACCACAACCACGTCGTGGCGCTGGAGGCCACCCAGCATCCCGAGTTCGCGATCGCCCGCTGGGCCGGCGCCAACCTGTCCCCCGAGGAGCGGGAGACCGCGGTCGTCTACACCTCGGGCGAGCACTGCCCGATGTGCTCGGCCGCGCACGGCTGGGTCGGCCTCGGCCGCATCGTGTATGCCGTCAGCTCGGCCCAGCTGGGCCGGTGGCGGTCGGCGTGGGGCGCGGAACCTTCGCCGGTGACGCCCTACTCGATCCAGCAGGTGGTCCCTGGCGTCGTCGTCGACGGGCCGGCGCCTCAGCTCGAGGACGACGTGCGCGCTCTGCACGAGCGCTTCGCGCGCGGCGACGCCTGACCCAGCTATAGCCACACGCGCGCCGCGGCCCCCAAATGGGGGCCAGGCCCCGGAACCCGCGCCCACACGCGCGCCGCGGCCCCCAAATGGGGGGCCAGGCCCCGGAACCCGCACCCACACGCGCGCCGCGGCCCCCAAATGGAATGGCTGTGGAAAGCCGCAGCGACCGGATCCCCAGCTGATGGATCGTCGCGTCATGTTCCCCACACCCGGTATGCCCTTCAGGCGCTCAGATGCCGCCGGCGAGATCTCCGAGTGGGATCTGCGCCGAAAACACCGCGCGCTGTTTCACGGCGTCTACGTGTGCATCGAGGCCCCGGTCACCGAGGTGCTGCTCGCGCAGGCCGCGCTGCTCGTCGCCGAACCCGGCAGCTACCTTTCCCACCACACCGCAGCACGCCTCCTCGGTGCGGTGGTGCCGGATGACCCGGATGTCCACGTCACGTCACCACGGTTGCGCGTGAAGGGCGCTGGGCTCGTAGGGCACCGGCCCAAGTGTGCGCAGCGGGTCGTGACGTGGAAGGGACTGCGCGTCACGGCACCGGTCCAGACGTTCCTCGATATGGCACACCGGCTGACACTCGTGGACCTCGTTGTGCTCGGTGACTCGTTGGTCCGACGTGGGCGCACCACGACGACCCAGCTGGTGTCAGCGGCCGGGGCGCACCGTGGTCCCTACTCGCGCCTCGCGCGCCGGGCCGCATCGCTCGTGCGCGCCGGGGTCGACTCGGCCATGGAGACCCGCGTGCGTCTGCTCATCGTGCTCGCCGGCCTGCCCGAGCCCGAGGTCGACCATCGCGTACACGGTGACGACGGATCGCTTCTCTACCGGTTCGACCTCGCCTACGTCATCTGGTCGCTGATCATCGAATACGACGGGCGACAGCACGCCGAGTCGCTCGAGCAGTGGTCACGTGACATCGGGCGCGACGAGCAGCTCGACGACTGGAAGATCCGCCGCCTGGTCATCACCGCAGAGGACGTGTATCGCACGCCCGCGCGCACACTCGGCCGCATCACCAACGCCATGAGAAGCGTGGGTATGCCGGTGCCGGCGCTCCGTGACGAGTGGCGACGCCACTTCCCGAGCCGCCCCGGCGACCTGCCGCATCCAGCCTGACGGAACCGACGGGCGCCCCGCGGCCCCCAAACGGAGGCCGCACACCCGGAACCCGCACCAGCAACGCGCCGCGGCCCCCAAACCGAGGCCGCACACCCGGAACCCGCACCAGCTACGCGCCGCGGCCCCGAAACCGAGGCCGCACACCCGGAACCCGCACCAGCTACGCGCCGCGGCCCCCAAACGGAGGCGCCGCACCACGAGCCTGCTCCCCTGTCCGCTCATGGCGAACAGATGTTGAACCTGAGCGGATCCCGCTCAGGATGGGGAACAGGAGGGCACACCCCCGCGTTGGTCGGGATGTGCTCACTGACAGCGGGCACGGATAGCATCGAGATGTCTCTCGATCAGTCAGGAGAAGAACATGTTCGAACGGTTCACCGACAGGGCCCGAAGGGTGGTCGTGCTGGCGCAGGAAGAGGCGCGCCTGCTCAACCACAACTACATCGGTACCGAGCACATCCTCCTGGGTCTGATCCACGAAGGCGAAGGCGTCGCCGCGAAGGCCCTCGAGTCCCTCGACATCTCGCTCGAGGCGGTCCGGGCCCAGGTCCAGGAGATCATCGGTCAGGGGCAGCAGGCCCCGACCGGCCACATTCCGTTCACGCCCCGCGCCAAGAAGGTGCTCGAGTACTCGCTGCGCGAGGCGCTGCAGCTCGGCCACAGCTACATCGGCACCGAGCACATCCTGCTCGGCCTCATCCGCGAGGGTGAGGGTGTCGCCGCGCAGGTGCTCGTCAAGCTCGGCGCGGAGCTCAACAAGGTCCGTCAGCAGGTCATCCAGCTCCTCTCGGGCTACCAGGGCGCCCAGAGCGGCGAGAAGGCGGGCGCCGGCGTCGGCCAGGGGCAGACCGAGGCCACCCCGGCCGGGTCGCTCGTGCTCGACCAGTTCGGCAGAAATCTCACGCAGGCTGCCCGCGAGGGCAAGCTCGACCCGGTCATCGGGCGTGAGAAGGAGATCGAGCGGGTCATGCAGGTGCTGAGCCGCCGCACGAAGAACAACCCGGTCCTCATCGGCGAGCCCGGCGTCGGCAAGACCGCCGTCGTCGAGGGCCTGGCCCAGGACATCGTCAAGGGCGAGGTGCCCGAGACGCTCAAGGACAAGCAGCTCTACACCCTCGACCTCGGCTCGCTCGTCGCGGGCAGCCGCTACCGCGGTGACTTCGAGGAGCGGCTGAAGAAGGTCCTCAAGGAGATCCGCACCCGCGGCGACATCATCATCTTCATCGACGAGATCCACACGCTCGTCGGTGCCGGTGCCGCTGAGGGCGCGATCGACGCTGCGTCGATCCTCAAGCCGATGCTCGCCCGCGGCGAGCTGCAGACGATCGGCGCGACGACGCTCGACGAGTACCGCAAGCACATCGAGAAGGACTCTGCCCTCGAGCGGCGCTTCCAGCCGATCCAGGTGCAGGAGCCGACGCTTCCGCACGCCATCGAGATCCTCAAGGGCCTGCGCGACCGCTACGAGGCGCACCACCGCGTCACGATCACCGACGGCGCCCTGGTGGCCGCGGCGAACATGGCCGACCGCTACGTCAACGACCGGTTCCTGCCGGACAAGGCGATCGACCTCATCGACGAGGCGGGCGCGCGTCTGCGCATCCGCCGGATGACGGCTCCGCCGGACCTTCGCGAGTACGACGAGAAGATCGCCGCGCTCGTGCGGGAGAAGGAGTCCGCCATCGACGGTCAGGACTTCGAGCGCGCCGCCCGGGTCCGCGACGACGAGAAGCGCCTGCGCCACGAGAAGGCCGCCCGCGAGGCCCAGTGGAAGTCGGGCGACATGGACGTCGTCGCCGAGGTCGACGAGGAGCTCATCGCCGAGGTCCTGGCGGCGAGCACCGGCATCCCGGTGTTCAAGCTCACCGAGGAGGAGAGCAGCCGCCTGCTCCACATGGAGGACGAGCTGCACAAGCGGATCGTCGGCATGGACGACGCCGTCAAGGCACTGTCGCAGGCGATTCGCCGCACGCGCGCCGGGCTGAAGGACCCGCGCCGTCCCGGTGGCTCGTTCATCTTCGCCGGTCCCACCGGTGTCGGTAAGACCGAGCTCGCCAAGACGCTCGCCGAGTTCCTCTTCGGCAGCGAGGACGCGCTGATCAGCCTCGACATGTCCGAGTACTCCGAGAAGCACACGGTGAGCCGTCTCTTCGGCTCCCCGCCCGGCTACGTCGGCTACGAAGAGGGCGGCCAGCTGACCGAGAAGGTCCGCCGCAAGCCGTTCTCGGTCGTGCTGTTCGACGAGGTCGAGAAGGCCCACCCGGAGATCTTCAACTCGCTGCTGCAGGTGCTCGAGGACGGCCGCCTGACCGACTCCCAGGGTCGGATGGTCGACTTCAAGAACACCGTCATCATCATGACGACGAACCTCGGCACACGCGACATCTCCAAGGCCTCCATGGGCTTCAGCGCCGGACCCGACAGCCGCTCGGACTACGAGCGGATGAAGGCGAAGGTCACCGACGAGCTCAAGCAGCACTTCCGCCCGGAGTTCCTCAACCGTGTCGACGACACGATCGTGTTCCCACACCTGACCAAGGGCGAGATCACGCAGATCGTCGACCTCGAGATCGCCAAGCTCGACAAGCGGCTCAAGGACAAGGACATGGGCATCGAGCTCACGCCCGCGGCCAAGGACCTGCTCGCCAAGCGGGGGTACGACCCCGTGCTCGGCGCGCGCCCGCTGCGCCGCACCATCCAGCGCGAGATCGAGGACGCCCTCTCGGAGAAGATCCTCTACGCCGAGTTCACGTCCGGCCAGTACGTCCAGGTCGACACCGAGGGCGAGGGCAAGGAGGAGACGTTCGTCTTCCGCGGCATGACGCACCCGGACAAGGCGCACCGCCCGGCCGACGATCTCGACGACCTGCCCGAGGGAGCCGCGCTCGACGAGGCGCTCGGGGTCAACGTCCACGCCCCGTCGACCGTCCCCGACGACACGGTCTACCCGGACACGGTGACGGGCACGGAGCGCTGAGCCGCTAGGCACGACGCGGCCCGCCTCGCTGGGTCGCGGATCGCACGAAGGGCCGGGAACCACACGGTTCCCGGCCCTTCGTCATGTTCCGATGCGACCTTGGGAGCGCTGGGTCATACCAGGGTCGTATGCCGTCCGGCGCAGCAGGCGACCAGCGGCCGACGCGGGCGGCTGCCTTGGGCCACAAGGCTGGTCGTATGAGCAACGACTACTGGACCCAGACCTCGACACACACGGCCCAGACGAACGGGGTCCCGACGAACACGGTCCCGACGCACGAGGTCCCGACGAACGAGATCCCCGGGAGCGCGTGGACGAGCGGGCTCGCGACGAGCGCACGGACGCCGCACGGTGCCTACGCGAGTGCCGCGACTGCGACGGTCGACACTCCCCGACCTGCGACCGGTGAGCCCGACCTCGTCGCGCGTGGGCTCGTCATGACCTACGGCCGCGACGCCGCAGCCACGCTGCCCGCCCTCGGTGGCGTCGACCTGACTGTCCATGCCGGCGAGAGCATCGCCGTCATGGGCCCGTCGGGGTCCGGCAAGACGACGCTGCTGCACGTCGTGGCCGGCATCCTGCGCCCCACCTCAGGGCAGGTGCTGTGGCGCGGACGCGACATCGCGCGCATGGCGGACCGCGAGCGCACCGTGCTGCGCCGCAAGGACTTCGGCTTCGTCTTCCAACAGGGGATGCTGCTGCCCGAGCTGCCCGCGGTGGAGAACGTGGCGCTCCCGCTCATGCTCGACGGCATACCGCGTTCGCAGGCGACCGCCCGCGCCGGGGCGCTCTTTCCCGCCCTCGGCCTCGCCGGTCTCGAGAAGCGCCGCCCCGGCGAGCTGTCGGGAGGTCAGGCCCAGCGGGTGGCGATCGCACGCGCGGTCGTCGCCCGTCCCGGCGTCGTCTTCGCCGACGAGCCGACCGGCGCGCTCGACCAAGGCACGAGCGCCGAGGTGATGCGGCACCTCACGGGGCTGACGGCCCACACCGGCGCAGCCCTCGTCGTCGTGACCCACGACCAGAACGTCGCCGCCTGGTGTGACACCGTGGTGCGGGTCCAGGACGGCCGGGTCGTCGAGCGCGTCGCCAAGCCGGCCCGCACGGCAGGGCAGGTCCCGGCATGACCGCCGCGATCCGCCTGTGGTGGCGGTTGCGTGCCGTCAGCGCCAGGGACGACCGCATGCCAGGCCTGCTCGCGGTGCTCGCGTTCGCGGTCGCGACGGCGGCGCTGCTCGTGTGCATCGGTGGGCTCGGGGCGTTCGAGGCCCGCAACGCCACGCCGCCCTCGACCGGCGGCGGTGGCCTGGCGATCGACGCCGCCTCCATCGGGGAGCTGTACGTGACCCTCGCCTGGATCGCGACGACCTGCATGGTCATCCCGATCCTGACGCTCGGCGGAGTCGCGGCCCGCCTGGCCATCGCACGACGCGACCAGCGCCTCGCCGCGCTTCGGCTGACCGGGGCGACCTCGGGCCAGGTCACCGTCATGACCCTCGCGGAGGCGGCCGCCCAGGCCCTGCTCGGCGCGCTGGCCGGCGTGGTCCTCTATGCCGTCTCCCTGCCGCTCGTGGCCCAGCTGACCTTCCAGGGCAGCCGGCTCGAGGTCGGCGAGCTCCTCGTCCCCGCATGGAAGCTCGCCGCCGTGGTGGCCGCGGTCGTCGTCGTCGCGGTGCTGTCGGGGGCCTCGAGCCTGGCCCGGGTCGCGATCAGCCCGCTCGGGGTGGCCGAGCGCACGTCGCCGAAGCGGCTCAGCCTGGTCCGGGTGGCCTTCGCGCTCGTGGCGGGCGCCGCGTGGGTCCTGGTCATGACGCCGATGAAGGAGCCGCAGCGCGCGACCATCGTCGTGTTCCTCGCCGCGATGATCCTCGCGGTCAACGCGGTCGGGCCGTTCGTGGTCATGGTCACGGGCCGGACCGCGGCCCGTCTCGCACCCACGGCGACGACCCTGCTGGCCGCACGCCGGATCGCCGATGACCCCCGGAGCACCTGGCGCGCGGTCGGTGCGCTGGGGCTTGCGGTCGTCGTCGTAGGGTTCACGAGCCTGGCCTCCTCCGACCAGCCGGCATCACCCGTCGAGCAGTTCCTCGCCGCCGACCTGGCGACCGGGGCCCTGGTCACCCTCGTCATCATCTCGATCGTCGGGGCGACCTCGACCGGCGTGGTGCAGGCCGCCCGCGTGCTCGACCAGCGCGACCAGTACCGCGCGCTCGCCCTGGCCGGCACGAGCGAGCGGACCCTGCACCGAGCCCGCACCTGGGAGGTGGCGCTTCCGCTCCTGGTGACGATCGCGGTCGCGGCCGGGTTCGTGCTCGTGCTCATGCTGCCGTTCACGGGCCGGATCGACTCCGCGCTGGTCGTCCGGTTCGCAGTGACCTCGCTCGCGGCCGGCGGTCTGGTCGTCGCGTCGGTCCTCGCCTCGCGCTCGCTCGTTCGCACCGCCTCCCGCGTCGTGTGAGAAGCCCATGACCTTGTCGTCTACGGTGGGGCCGTGACCTCAGTGCACCGCCCCACGGGGGCGCCGCGACCCCGCGCGGTCACCGCGCGACCCGGCCACACGGCATACCCCCGCGGTGGGCGCCGACGCGTCGCGACGGGAGTCGCGGCTCTGGTCACCGTGCTCGCGACCGCGGTTCTGGGCGCATGCACGTCGGACGAGCCCGGCGCCCCACCCGCCACAAGCGGGACCGGGCAGGGCTCCGACGGGGAGGGCGCGCCGGCCTCCCTCGTCACCGTCAGCGGCGCGCCCGCGCCGCTCGCACACCTCGTCACCACCGTGTATGCCGGGGGCGACCTCGCGAAGGAGTCGTCCCCTTCCGCGGCCGCTGCGCTCAAGGCCCGCAAGCCTGCGACGGGGGCCGTCGCGGCGAAGGCTGCGGTGGGGTCGTGGATGGGCACTCCGGTCGCCGTCGTCACCGCGGGCGACGACGTGACCCTGGCGGTCGGTCCGACGTGGAAGGTCGTCGGCGGCTGGTGGCCGTCGCTCGGGGTCTCGAAGCCGAGCCTCGGCGGCGGGCCCCGGTGGGTGCTCGCGATCGGCTCGGACGCCCGCAAGGGGCAGCCCGTCGAGCGCACCCGTGCCGACGTCCTCCAGGTGCTCGGGGTCGACGGCACGGGCGGCGGTGGGATCATGGGCATGGCCAGAGATCTGTGGGTTCCGCTGTCGACCGGAGGCAAGGGCAAGATCAACTCCGCGATGGTGTTCGGCGGGCCCGAGGCGCAGGTGCAGACCGTCCACGACGTCACCGGCCTGCCGATCCAGGGCTACGTCGTCGTCGGTTTCTCCGGCTTCAAGAAGATCGTCGACGAGCAGGGCGGCATCCCCATCGTCATCCCGAAGACGGTCGTCGCCTCGCACGCGAAGAACCTCGTCATCAAGGCCGGGCCGCAGACGCTCACCGGGGCGCAGGCGCTCGCCTACGCGCGCGAACGCAAGACCCTGCCCGACGGCGACTTCGGCAGGTCCCGGCATCAGGGCGAGGTGATCCTGGCGGCGGCGATCAAGGCCAAGCTCGCGGGACCGATCGCGATCCCGTCGGCGCTGACCAGCTTCAGCAAGGTCGGGTACAGCAACCTCACGGCCGAGCAGATCCTGACCTTCACCGCCGCCCTGCACACACTGAGCCCGCTCAAGGTCGGGCGCGGGGTCGCCAAGGGCGCGTTCGGCTGGGCCGGCCGGCAGTCCATCGTCGTGCTCGGCGACCAGGCCCGGGCGCTGTTCGCCGACTTCCGTGACGGGAACCTCTCATGACCGCCGCCCCCAACGCTGCGCCGGAGCCCGGCGCGAGGCCTGCCGCCCGTCCCGCCCCGACGATCCGGCGCGCGCGCACGGCCGACGTTCGCGGCATACGCAGCCTTGTGGCGCCGCTCGCCGAGCGCCGGGTGCTGGTGAGCAAGGAGGCGGTGACGTACTACGAGAGCGTCCACGAGTTCCGCGTCGCCGAGCTCGACGGGCACATCGTCGGCTGCGGCGCGCTGCACGTCATGTGGGAGGACCTC
The DNA here is from genome assembly GCF_053603855.1 of Monashia sp. NPDC004114. Classification (NCBI taxonomy): domain Bacteria; kingdom Bacillati; phylum Actinomycetota; class Actinomycetes; order Micrococcales; family Intrasporangiaceae; genus Intrasporangium; species Monashia sp. NPDC004114. The sequence goes on from NZ_JBSGGK010000015.1 coordinate 137,013, forward strand.
GCCGAGATCCGCACCCTCGCGGTCGCGGACGACCAGCTCGGCTCGGGGCTGGGCGGGCGGATCCTCGAGGAGCTCGTCCAGGACGCCCGCGACATCGGGGTCGCCCGCCTGTTCTGCCTCACGTTCGAGACGGCATTCTTCACGCGTCACGGCTTCGAGGCGATCGAGGGCCAAGCCGTGTCGCACGAGGTGTACGCCGAGCTGCTGCGGTCCTATGACGAGGGCGTCGCGGAGTTCCTCGACCTCGAGCGGGTCAAGCCCAACACGCTGGGCAACACCCGGATGCTCCGCACCCTCTGACCTCTCCCACCCCCTCCCCGCCAGTCGAGTGGCCCCGTCGTCCCACCGTCCCCACCCCGACCCGATGTCGAGCGGCCGCCTGGTCACATGCGTCACACAATCCGTGTGACGGGGAGGCCACTCGACATGGACGCCCGCCGAACGCGTGTGACGGGGAGGCCACTCGACATGGACGCCCGCCGAACGCGTGTGACGGGGAGGCCACTCGACATGGACGCCCGCCGAACACGTGTGACGGGGAGGCCACTCGACGTTGATGGGGTTGGCAACGATGGGTCAGGCGCGTCCGGACGCGGCGTAGATGCGCCGGACGACGTCCTCGATGTCGGGCTCCTCGATGGTCAAGTCGCGAACCGTGGCGCGCGCCGAGACGTGTGCCAGCACCGCGGCCGGGTTCGTCGCCTGAGCGTCGAAGGCCAGGCGCTGTCGCAGGCCGCCGGACTCGCTGTCGACGAGGGTCGTCGCCGGCACGTCGTCGAGGTCTCGGGTCGGCTCGGCGAGGTCGATGACGAGCATCCGCTGGGCGCCGACCGTCGCGGCAAGACCGGGCAGCGTGCCGTCGAAGGCCAGGCGTCCATGGTCGACGACGAGCACGCGGTCGCAGAGCCGCTCGATGTCGCCCATGTCGTGCGTGGTCAGCAGCAGCGTCGTGCCGCGGTCCCGGCGCTCGGCCACGAGGAACTCGCGGAGCCGCTGCTTGGACAGGACATCCAGGCCGATCGTCGGTTCGTCGAGGATGAGCAGCTCCGGCGAGTGGATCAGGGCCGCGGCGATCTCCGCCCGCATCCGCTGGCCGAGCGACAGCGACCGCACGGGTGTGCCCAGCTGCGGTCCCATCTCGAGCTGCTCGACGAGCAGGTCCGTGCGCGCCCGGGCGGTCTGCTCGTCGAGGCGGTGGATCGCGGTGAGGATCGTGAACGACTCCCGAAGGGGCAGGTCCCACCACAGCTGCGAGCGCTGCCCGAAGACGACACCCACCCGACGGGCGACCTCGATCCGCTGACGCATCGGGTCCAGGCCGCAGGTCCTGACCAGCCCGGCGGTCGGCTTGAGGATGCCGGTCAGCATCTTGATCGTCGTCGACTTGCCGGCACCGTTGGCGCCGATGTAGCCGACGGACTCGCCCGCCTCGACCCTGAAGCTCATGCGGTCGACGGCGCGGACCTTCTTGAAGTCGCGCACCAGGTCGCTGGTCTCGATGACGGCTCCGCGATCCGTGCCGACGGTCGTCGACGGCATACTGCTCATCCGCCTGCTCCTTGGTAGTGACGGATGCCGTACCTCCAGCACAGGCCGGCGATCCCCCAGGCGAGGAGCGCGGCGAGCGGGGTGAACCACGCCAGCCACGGCGGGCTCAGCGGGCCGCCCGGCAGGCCGAGGATCTGCAGCGCGGGAAGGTAGGCGACGAACGCGGTCGGGATGACGAAGGTCCAGAAGATCCGTAGCGGACCCGGGAAGACCTGCTGACTCTGCTGGGCGGCATACGCCCCGCCGTAGGTGAAGGCGTTGGTGAACTCGGCGCCGTCGACGAGGAAGAACTGCAACCCGCCGGCGGCGGTGAACAGGGCCGCGAAGATCGCCGTCCCGCTCACGACCGTCAGGACGATCAGGGCGACCGTCGCCGGCGACCACACGATGTCCGATGCCGTCAGCGCGACGACGAGCGCGACCCCCGCGACCGAGAGCCGCCCCACCCGCCGAAGCGACAGGTCGCTTGTCATGAACTGCGCCAGCAGCGGCAGTGGCCGGACGTAGAACGCGTCGATGGTGCCCGCCCGGATGTAGCCGGGCAGCCCGTCGAGGTGGCCCACGAACATGTCGGCGAGCGAGAACGACAGGTTCGACAGCGCGAAGACGAGCAGCGCCTGCTTGAAGTCCAGCCCGCCCAGGAACTCGACGTTGTGGAAGATCACCCACACCTCGGCGAGCTCGGCAAGACCCACGCCGATGGTGCCGACGATGTCCGTGACGAAGGACGTGCGGTACTGCATCTGCGCGCGGGCACGCGACGCGAGCAGCACGCGGTATGGGCGCAGCAGGTCACCCACCCTGCACCTCCAGCTTGCGTCGGCCCGCACGGGTGACGACCTGACCCAGCGCGAGGAGCACGACGGCCCAGAAGACCTGCGAGGCGATGGTCGGGATGATGTCGGCGCCAGCGACCCGGCCCGCGAGGATGTCGATCGGGTGCTGCAGCATCGATGGGAACGGCGACCAGTTGGCGAGCGTCTGCAGCCAGTCAGGGAACCACGGCACGGGCAGGTAGAGACCGCACAGCAGTCCCCCGGTGATCATCCAGAGCAGCCGGATGCCGCGGATGTCGACGAGCCAGAACGACAGCAGGTTGATGACGAAGTTGCCGGCGAATGCCACCACGACGGCGAGGACGAGGGCAACGCACCCCGCGACCCAGCTGGCCGCGCTGGGTGGCCACGCCATGTCGAACAGGAGCGCGCCGAACAGCAGTGCGGGAACGCCACGGCCGAGGAGGTTGATGCCCGCGCGCCCGAGATCGCCTGCAAGATAAGCGAGCTGAGGGTTCAAGGGTCGCAGGAAGTCGATGGCGACGTCACCGGTGCGGACCCGGTCGGAGATCTCCTGGAAGCCCCAGAGGTTGACCGTCCCGAGCAGCGCCTGGCCCCACCACACGAACGCGACCGCCGTCGGCGCGTCGTAGCCGCCGATGTCGGTCCCTGCCGACTCGAGGGCGGCTAGCAGGATCGATGCTCGGATGAGGCCGAACACCGAGTTCGTCGTCATGCCTGCCAGCAGGGCCAGCCGGTAGGTCGAGTGGCGACGGAAGCCGGCTCGCACGAGGAGCCAGAAGGTTTTCACGGCTCCCTCCGGGGCGAGCAGGCGGGAGACGGCACGAGGGGCTACGTTACAAGCCGTGGCCCCGTCGTTCAACGCACCCGTGACCCAGCCGATGGTCGTTGTCGTGATGGGAGTGTCCGGCACCGGCAAGAGCACGGTGGCGCGCGAGCTCGCCTCCGCGATGCACTGGCCGTTCGCAGAGGGCGACGACTTCCACTCGGCGGCCAACGTGGCCAAGATGCACGGCGGCCGGCCGCTCACCGACGACGACCGGTGGCCCTGGCTCGAGTCGATCGGTGCGTGGATCGGCGAGCGAGAGCAGCACGGCGAGTCGGGCGTGGTGACCTGCTCGGCCCTGCGGCGGGCCTACCGCGACGTGCTCCGGCGCGATCGCCCGGTGGTCCGATTCCTCCACGTGACGGTTCCGCCGGAGGTGATCCAGGACCGCATCGTCCGGCGGACCGACCACTTCATGCCGGCGTCGCTGCTCGGGAGCCAGCTCGACACGCTCGAACCGCTCCAGCCCGACGAGCCGGGCGCGCTCGTGGTCAACGAGGGGACGCCCGCGGCGGTTGTCGACCGCGCGATCGCCGCGCTCGGGCTGACGCGGCCGGGTGCGTGAATGGCCCACGACCCCCAGACCCTCTCCGAAGCCGCCGCGACCTTTCTCACCGAACGTCATCTCGCCACCCTGACGACCCTCCGGCCGGACGGCACGCCGCACGTGGTGCCAGTCGGGTTCACTTGGGACAGTGAGGCGCTCGTTGCCCGGGTCATCACAAGCCGGACCAGCCGCAAGGCCCGCAACGCGGCGCAGGGGTGCTCTGCGGTGCTGTGCCAGTTCGAGGGTCGCTACTGGCTGTCGCTCGAAGGGACGGCGCGGGTGGTCGACGACCCGGGCGCGGTGCGGGATGCCGAGCAGAGGTATGCCGCTCGCTACCGCCAGCCCCGACCGAACCCTGAGCGCGTGGTGATCGTGGTCACCGTCCAGCGCATCCTCGGCAACGTGTGACGCGTGGGACCAAGTGCTCACTCGACCAGCTCGGGACAGCGGACCCACGTCGAGTGAGCAGTCGGTCCCACGCTCCACGTCGAGTGAGCGCTCGGGGTCAGGTCGGGAGGCGGTAGCGCGCCTGGGCGAGGGGCTCGACGAGTCCGTCGGCGACGAGCGAGTCGAGACATCGCATCACCTGCGCCCGGTCGGGTGCCGCGTCGGCCAGTGCCTCCAGCACGACAGCCGCGTGGGCGTCGCGAAGGCGCCGCATCAGCTCGCCGCGCACCTGCCGGTCCGTGCCGTGCCAGGCCTGCCCGCGCCGTGGTGGCCCGTCGTATGCCGGTCGGCCGGCCACATTCCACCGGCACAGGTCGGCGATCGGGCAGTCATCGCACCGGGGGGCGCGCGCCACGCACACGAGGGCACCGAGCTCCATCACCGCGACGTTCCAGGTGTTGGCCGCGGCGCGCTCGTCGGGCATGCAGTCGCGGGCGAGGTCGGACTCGGCGCGGGTGAGGGTCAGGTGCGCGAAGGCCTTGCCCTCGAGGGCCCGGGCCTGCACCCGCCGGATGTTGGTGTCGACGACGACCTCGGGGATCCCGAACGCGAAGCAGGAGACCGCTGCAGCCGTGTAGGCGCCGACGCCGGGCAGCGCGCGCAGCTCGTCGGACGAGCCAGGCACCTCTCCCCCGTGCCGTTCGACCATCGCGGTCGCCGCCTCGTGGAGGCGCAACGCGCGGCGCGGGTAGCCCAGCCGGCCCCAGGCCCGGACCGCGTCACCGGGTGCCGCCTGGGCGAGGGCGGCAGGTGTCGGCCAGCGGCGCATCCACTCGTGCCACACGGGCTCGACCCGCGACAGCGGCGTCTGCTGCGCCATCACCTCGGAGACGAACACGCCCCAGGGGCTGCAGTCCGGGTGCCGCCAGGGCAGGTCTCGGCCGTTGCGCCGATACCAGCCGTTGACCCGCTCGTGCAGGGTCGCGAGCGCCGGCCCACCGGACGGCATACCGGCCCGGCGGGTCGGCTCCAGCCGTCGGGAGTCGGCGACGGTCACACGTAGCGCTCGAGGATGCTCGACTCGGCGAGGCGCGACAGGCCCTCGCGAACCGCCCGCGCGCGGCCCTCGCCGACGCCCTCGACGAGCATGAGGTCCTCGATGCCTGCCGCGAGGAGTCGCTGGAGCGACTCGAAGTGGGCGACGAGGCGGTCGACGATCGCGGTGGGCAGGCGGGGCACCTTGGTGAGCAGGCGGTACCCCTGCGGGCTCACCGGGGCGTCCAGGCTGTCACCGACGACCGAGAATCCGACGGCCCGCGCCCCGGCCGCGAGGTCCAGCAGCTCGACGGAGTTGAGCGTCTGGAGGTTATCGAGCGCCTCGGACAGCGTCAGGCCCGACTTCGTGGCCGGGAGGTAGTCGCGGATGACGAGCTCGCGGTCGTTGCCGAGGCCGCCGACGAGCTCCTCGAGCTGCAGGGCCAGCAGCCGGCCGTCCGTGCCGAGCTCGACGACGTAGTCCTGGATCTCGGCGGAGATCCGGCGCACCATCTCGAGCCGTTGGAGCACGGCCGTGACATCGCGGATCGTCACGAGGTCCTCGATCTCGAGCGCCGAGAGCGTGCCGGTCACCTCGTCGAGGCGCGCCTTGTAGCGCTCGAGGGTCTGCAGCGCCTGGTCGGCCCGCGAGAGCGTCGTCGGCGAGCCCTCGATGACGTGCCGCTTGCCACCGACGTAGAGCGCGACGACGCCCATCGACTGGCTCACCGAGATGACCGGGAAGCCGGTCTGCTTGGCCACGCGCTCGGCCGTGCGGTGCCGGGTGCCGGACTCGCTCGTCTCGATGCGGGAGTCGGGCACAAGCTGCGTCGCAGCGCGCATGATGCGGGTGCCTTCGCGGTCGAGGACGACGGCGCCGTCCATCTTGCACAGCTCACGAAGCCGGGTGGCGGAAAACTCGACGTCGAGCGCGAATCCGCCCGTGCAGATCGACTCGACCACCTTGTCGTGGCCGAGCACGATGAGCGCTCCGGTGCGTCCGCGCAGGATGCGCTCCAGGCTGTCCCGCAGCTCGGTGCCGGGGGCGACAGCGGCGAGGGCCGCGCGCAGCAGCAGCTCGTCGTTCCGGTCCATCACTTCCCTGTCAGCAAAGGGGGCGCCGAGCGCGTCCACCGCGGTCGGTGGCAGTCTAGACGGTGGCGACGGCTGGTGCGTCCGTTGACCGCGCACCGGCGAGGCGACCCATCGCTTCGATCGCGCGAGGCACGTCGGACACCTCGACAACGCGTATGCCGTCGGGCAGCGTGGAGTCGGCGACGCTCCCCTGCGGCACGAGCGCGTGACGGAAGCCGAGGCGGGCAGCCTCGGCCAGCCGGCGGTCGAGCCCGGTGACTCGCCGCACCTCACCGGCGAGTCCGACCTCGCCGAACGCGACCACGTCGGGCGCGAGCGGCCGGTCGACGACGGAGCTGGCGAGGGCGCACACGAGGGCGAGGTCGGCTGCGGGCTCGGTGATCCGCACTCCGCCCACCGTCGCAGCGAAGATGTCGCGTGAGCCGACCGGCGCCCCGGCGCGTTTGTCGAGCACCGCGATGACCATGGCGAGCCGCGAGGCGTCGAGGCCGCTCGACGTCCGGCGGGGCGAGGGCAGGGTCGAGGGCGCCACGAGCGCCTGCACCTCGGCAACCAGCGGCCGCCGGCCCTCGAGCGTCACCGTGACACACGTGCCGGCGACGGCGTGGTCGCGGCTCGACAGGAACAGGCCGCTCGGGTCGGGCAGGCCGGTGATCCCGACGTCGGACAGGTCGAAGCAGCCGACCTCGTCGGTGGGACCGAAGCGGTTCTTGACCGCCCGGACGAGGCGGAGCCGGGAGTGCCGGTCACCCTCGAACTGCACGACGACGTCGACGAGGTGCTCGAGGACTCGAGGCCCCGCGATCGAGCCGTCCTTGGTCACGTGGCCGACGAGCAGCACCGAGACGCCGCGGGCCTTGGCGACCTGGATGAGGCTCGCCGCGACCTCCCGCACCTGCGAGACGTTGCCCGCCTGACCCTCGACATCGGCGCTGGAGACGGTCTGCACGGAGTCGACGACGAGCAGCGACGACAGACGCGCCTCGACGTGGCCGAGCACGGTGGCCAGGTCGGTCTCGGCCGCGAGGTAGAGCGTGTCGGCGATCGCATCGATCCGTCCCGCGCGGGCGCGCACCTGCGCGGCCGACTCCTCCCCCGTGATGTACAGGACATCCGCACCCCCGCGGGCCGTCCGCGCCGCCACGTCGAGCAGCAGGGTCGACTTGCCGACGCCGGGCTCGCCGGCGACGAGGACCACGGCCCCCGGGACCAGACCGCCGCCCAGGACCCGGTCGAACTCGGCGACGCCCGTCGGGCGCGAGGCCGCCCGCGAGACGTCGATGTCGCCGATGCGCTGCGCCGGCGTGGCGACGGAAGCCGGCGCGGTGCGTGCGGCGGCCGCGCCCACCTCGCCGACGGTGCCCCAGGCCTGGCACTCGCCGCAGCGGCCGACCCACTTCACGGTGCTCCACCCGCACTCGGCACACCGGAATCCGGCCGGGCGTCTGGTCGTGGTCCTCGATGCCATGGGGACGAAGGTACGGGCCAGGACCGACACTGGTGAGCAGCGAGCCGGCAGCGTGCGAAAATGGACACCATGGATGCGGTCATGCCCTACGTGCTCGCCCTGGTCCCGACGATCGGGGTGGCGACGCTGTTCTATTTCGTGATCAAGACCATTCTCGAGGGCGACCGGCGGGAACGAATTGCCCAGGCTAAGTGGGAAGCCGACCACGACCGGGCGTCGAATGGTACAAACCGCCACTCGGAGACCCCCGGACCGGCCGACACGAATCGCTGACGAAGTGCGGGATCCGTACCTATTCGGACATGCAGCATTCGAGGTAAATGCATTTTCGACGTTGGCCATGTAAATTGTTGTCGCCGCGAGCCCCGATTTCTCGCGGAACCCCTCCAAACCGACAACTTCAGATGGAGAAACATGGCACAGCGTGTCGAAGTGGTGTTGATCGACGACCTCGATGGTGGGACGGCGGCCGAGACGGTCACCTTCGCCCTCGACGGGGTCTCGTACGAGATCGACCTGTCCGACAAGAACGCCCGCAAGCTGCGTGCGGACCTGTCGACGTGGACGGGTCACGCTCGTAAGGCCGGTGGCGTGCGCGGTGGCTCGCGTCGCCGCGGCGGTGGTTCGGCCAAGCGCGCCGACCTGAGCGCGGTCCGCGAGTGGGCGCGGGCCAACGGTCACTCGGTCTCTGACCGTGGCCGGATCTCGGCTGAGGTCCAGGCCGCCTACGACAAGGCGCACTGACAACCGGTCGTCAAACCCTCATGTGAAGAGGCCCGGCATCGTCGAGTGCCGGGCCTCTCGACGCCCCGCCGCGCTTTTGGCAGACCTCACCCGAAGCCTGCCCCTCGACGAAATGCCGCGAAGGCGCGGTTAGGGTAAGTCGCGGGCAGTGTCACGTGGTGATGTCGGCCGCGAGGTCGCCGTCGTCCTCGACCCTGTCGAGGACCTCCTCCATCCTCAGCTGGTCCAGCTCCCCGCCCCCGGCACCCGACTCGATCTCCTCCCACGATCGCGGCGCCGCGACCGTCGGGGCGTCGCGCCCGCGCAGCGAGTAGGGGCACACCGTCGTCTTCGCCGCGACGTTCTGGCTCCAGTCGAGGAAGATCTTCCCCGGCCGCACCTCCTTGGCCATCTTCCACACGATGAGGTCCGGGTGCTTCTTCGTCAGCTCCTGCGCAAGCTGCTGGACGGTGTCGCGGATCTGGTCGGCCGTGTGGCCGCCCGGCAGGACGGCATACAGCTGCAGGCCCTTGCTGCCGCTCGTCACGGGGACCGTCGACAGGCCGATCTCCGCGAGCCGCTCACGGACGACGAGCGCGACCCGGGCGCACTCGGGCAGGCCCATGCCGGGCCCGGGGTCGAGGTCGATGACGAGTCGGTCGGGGTTGAGCATGAGGGCATCGCGGCCCTCGCCCTCGTAGCGCCACTGGTGGACGTGCAGCTCGAGGGAGTTGAGGTTGGCGAAGAAGGTCAGCCCGGCGAGGTCGTCGATGAGCGGGAAGACGGGGTCGCGCCCGGCCCGCCGGATCCACGACGGTGTGCCGGCGGGAAGGTTCTTCTCGAAGAACTGCATGTCGCCGACGCCGTGCGGATAGCGGATCCGCGTGACCGCGCGGTCCTTGAGGTGCGGCAGGATCACCGTCGCGACGCGGGCGTAGTAGTCGATGACCTGCGCCTTGGTCGTCCCGGTGCGGGGGTACATCACCTTCTCCAGGCTCGAGAGGCGCATCCGGCGCCCCTCCACCTCGACCGTGACCTTCGGCGCCTCGTAGGGCATCACTCACCGTCCCCGTGGTCGTCGACGTCGTCCGGGGTGAGGTCCGCCCGGAGGCCCTTGTATGCCGGCTGCCTGAGTCTCCCCTGCCCGCTGAGTCCCAGCGACTCGACATCCGCCACCAGGACCGGCCGCACCCACGTGGCCCCCAGCGCGTCCTCGGCGGGCACCTCTCCGCCGAAAGGAGATTCGCCGGATGTGAGGGACTCCAGATCTCGCAGCAGAGCCTGCCCGACCTTGCCCGCGAGCCCGGACCCGACGCGGCCGAGGTAGTGCAGACCGTCAGGGCCGGGCACTCCGACGAGCACCGCGCCCAGCCGGCGCGCGACGGTGCCGGTCGACTCGGGACGCCAGCCACCGATGACGACGGACACCGTGCCGCGGTGGGGAGACTTGAGCCACAAAGGACTCCGCAGACCTGGAACGTATGGGGAGTCGATGCGCTTGGACACGATCCCCTCGAGGCCCTGCTCCTTCGTGGCTGCGTGCAGGACCTGCCCGTCGAGAAACGTCGGCGGCGTCTGCCATCGGGCGTCCATCAGCTCCAGCCGTTCGAGCGTCGACCGCCGGTCCTCCCACGGGCGCGCGAGCAGCTCGACCCCGTAGAGCCGCAACAGGTCGAAGGCCATGAGCGTGACCGGCGTCTGCTCCGCGAGGTGGGCTGCCTTGCGCGCGTCGGTGACGTGCCAGCGCTCGGCCATCGCGGTGAACGACGGTACGCCGCCGCGCAGGGCCACGATCTCGCCGTCCAGGAGCATGTCGGCATACTCGCCGGCGAGCCCGCGCAGCTCCGGGAAGGCCACGGTCACGTCCCGCTCGGTCCGCGAGTACAGCCGGACGGAGCCGTCGGAGACGTCTGCGAGCACGCGCATCCCGTCCCACTTGACCTCGTGTCGCCACCGCTCGCCGGCGGGAATGGCCGACGCGGGCGTCGCGAGCATGGGGCGCATGGGTGCATTCTTGTTCCCATGCGAGCCATCTGGAAAGGCGCCGTGTCGTTCGGTCTGGTCAACGTGCCGGTCCGGCTGTTTTCGGCGACCGAGAACCATGACGTGCAGTTCCGGCAGGTCCACGAGAAGGACGGAGGCCGGATCCGGTACCAGCGCGTCTGCGCGATCGACGGAGAAGAAGTTCCCTATTCAGACATCGCCAAGGGATACGAGACCTCCGACGGCCAGATGGTCGTGCTCAGCGACGAGGACATGAAGAGCCTTCCGTCGCGCTCGTCGAAGGAGATCTCGATCGAGAAGTTCGTTCCATCCGAACAGATCGACCCGCTGCTGTTCGACCGGTCCTACTACCTCGAGCCGGACAAGACCGGCCTCAAGCCGTACGTGCTGCTGCGCGATGCCCTGGAGAAGGCCGACCGGATGGCGCTCGTCACGGTGTCGATCCGCACCCGGATGACCCTGGCCGTGCTTCGGGTCCGCGACGGGGTCATCGTGCTCCAGACACTGCTGTGGGCGGACGAGGTCCGTGCACCGGAGTTCGAGTCCCTCTCCGAGGAGACGCACGCGACCGACAAGGAGCTCGCGATGGCGGCCTCGCTCGTCGACTCGCTCTCGGGCGACTACGAGCCGGACGAGTTCGAGGACGACTACTCCGAGGCGGTCGAGGCGCTCGTGTCCTCGAAGATCGAGGGCGGCGAGCTCACCGAGACGCCCGAGACCAAGGGCGAGGAGACCGAGGTCGTGGACCTGCTCGCCGCTCTGCAGCGCAGTGTCGACAAGGCCAAGGCCGCCAAGTCCGGCGGCGCCGACGAGGCCGCGCCGGCTGCCAAGACCACCGCGAAGAAGGCCGCATCCGGCTCTGCGGCCAAGACGGCGGCAAGCACGCCGGCGAAGAAGACCGCTGCAAAGAAGACGACCGCGAAGAAGACGACCGCGAAGACGACCACGAAGACGACCGCGAAGAAGGCAGCGACCAAGCGCGCCAGCTGAGTCCGACGCGGAGCAACACCCTCCGCAACACACCCGTGAGACGTCCACCACTCCCTTGTGGAGGTGGGCCCACGGCGCACGCCGGTGGGACACGATGGTGATGTGCAGACCGTGACCGTCGAGGAGCTGGCGGGCCGGCTCCGTGCCCTTCCCGAGAACCCCCGAATCGTCTTCAGCGGCAACATGGCGCTGCCGTGGGAGGGCGTCCAGGCCGTCGACACCGCGCTCGAGCGGTACGTCCTGCACGCGCTCAACGCGCCACCCGGCATACCCGACCGGGACGGCGTCACCGCGGAGACCTGCTTCGTCGGCGCCGGTATGCGGCGTCACCCGGGGCTGCGGTACGTGCCCTCTCGGCTGTCCCTCGTCCCGCTGCTCTACTCCCGCGCGCTGACCCCCGACGCCGTCGTGCTGCACTGCGCACCGCCCGTGGACGGGCGGCTGAGCCTTGGGCTCGAGGTCAACGTCCTACCCGCGGCGATCGAGGCTTGCCGGGCTCGCGGCGGCCTCGTCGTCGCGGTCGTCAACCCGCAGATGCCCTACACCTTCGGCGACGCGCTCGTGCCGGTCGAGCACGTCGACGTGGCGATCGAGGTCGACACGCCGCTCGCCTCGCACGAGCCGTCCGAGCCCGACCCCGACAGCCGGGAGATCGGGGCACGCGTGGCGAGCATGGTCGGCGACGGCGCCACGATGCAGCTCGGGATCGGCGCGGTGCCGGACGCGACACTCGAGGCGCTGACCGCCCGACGGGGGCTCCGGCTCTGGACCGAGATGTTCTCCGACGGCGTGCTGGCGCTCGACGAGGCCGGCGCGCTCGACCCAGACCACCCGCTCGTCACGTCGTTCTGCTTCGGCTCGAAGCGTCTCTACGACTGGGTCGACCGCAACCCGCGCGTGCGGATGCTGCGCACCGAGAAGACCAACGACCCCGGCCTGATCGCGCTCCAGCGGCTCATGACGTCGGTCAACACGGCCCTCGAGGTGGACCTGTTCGGCCAGGCCAACGCCTCGCGGATCAACGCCCGGATCCACTCCGGGTTCGGCGGCCAGACCGACTTCATCGTCGGCGCGCTGCACTCTCCGGGTGGGCAGTCGTTCATCGCGCTGCGCTCGTGGCACCCGAAGGCCGACGTGTCGACCATCGTGCCGCTCGTCGACGAGCCGGTGACGAGCTTCCAGCAGAGCGCGGTCGTCACCGAGCACGGCGTCGCGGCGCTATGGGGCCGCGACGAGCGCGAGCAGTGCCGCGACATCATCGACCAGTGTGCTCACCCGCGGGTCCGCGACGACCTGTGGGAGGAGGCCGCCGGGCTCGGCCTGGCCTGACCCGACGTCAGCCGACGCGTGTGTGTGTCGACGTGGCCACTCGACGTGGGCTTGGCCTTTCCACGTCGAGTGGCC